>SLSL01000216.1 GCA_007130465.1 Halanaerobiaceae bacterium
ATCAGAGAGGAAACTCTGGAAATGTATCCTGAGATAGAAGAAATTCTTCGTCCTATGGTCGAGCTGCTTGATGACGAAACCATGCAGAGATTAAATGCCCTCGTTGACATAGAAGGGTATGAACCTCAAGAAGCTGCTCAAGAATTTCTAGAAGAAGAGGGCTTAATCTAATAGGCAAGAAATAAATTTAACTACAGAAATTACCGCCACCCTGATATCCAGGGTGGCTTTTCAACCAAACAGGATTAGCAGTCAGCCTGAATTTTTATCTGCTTTTGGCAAAATACAAAAATATATATCAAAAACTTCTTGTTTTTAGAAGGAGTTTTTATATAGGTCTCGAATTATCTTAAATAAGAATTTTAATAATTTTAATGGACGTAACTGTTTATAGACAGGAGGGTTTTATATGCCTACATTTATGAGTTGTAAAAACTGTGGTGAAAAGTATTATACCTGTTCAAGCATACCTGAAAAAGAAGAAGTAAGTGAATGCGAGGATTGTGGTGGCACTGTAATTTCCCTGGGACCTAACGAACCAGACAAAGACAAATCCGGTTAATTAAATATTGTCCTGAAGTTTTAAAGAGAATTTTTCTTAAAACAAACCTAATTTTTAGTTTTTGAGATATTTGGAGGGGCCCAACGGTTACCTGATAGTTACCAGGTAGTATCTCTTAACCAAAACAGATTAGCCCTAAAGAAACTTCCTCTAGGGCTAAAGTTAAAAATTATTTACTTTTCGCCTGGCCTAATAGGTTCAGGCACAGCTTGTGACGGGCCCCACAACTCACTGGTCAAGTTTAAACCCATGGCAAAGGTTTCTGCGATAATTTTTTTGCATTCCTCGCTTTCTGCCCAGCTAGAGTAGGAAGCCATATCGGCAAACTCATAGGTGCAAACAATCTGGTTACTACCAACAGTTGTCCGATATGCGCGAAACTCTTTAACTCCTGGAACTGCAAGGGTACGTTTAATAGCCGACTGAGCCCACTCTGGAAATTCTTCCGTTTTATCTGGGTGAATATCATACTTCAGAACATAAACTACCATCATAATCGCCTCCTTCAGTGGCAGCCAGTTTGACCTCCTCTAATTTAAAATTAAAAAAATTTGCAAAATACATAATATAATGTGATACTATAATAATATAGAAGTAGATTATAATATAGAAAAAATAGGAGGTGAATATAATGAAGACGACCGGTATAGTAAGAAATGTAGATAACCTGGGAAGGATAGCATTGCCGATAGAGATCCGCGATAATATGGACATTGATTCAAAAGATCCACTTGAAATATATACAGATGAAGATAAAATAATTTTCAAGAAATATGAAACAGGCTGTCATTTCTGCGGTAATGAAGGAGATAATATTATACATAAAGATAAGCAAGTATGTAAATCCTGTCTTAAAGAATTAAAAGAGGAATTTATTAATTCAGGCCCATTAATTGAGGGATAACTCTTTAATGAGGCAATAATAAAACTAATATTCTATAGAGATACTGAAAAAATAGGCGGTTCAGTTGTTGAATTAATCAGCACCAAAATAGTCGAATAATTATAGAAGTTGGCCTTCCTTTATTAGATGACGATGGCAGCATATCAAGAATTTAAGGTTAAAATAGAGAGCTTTAAAGATGCAGGTTATACTAGGAGGGTAAAATGAGGTATATAGAAGATAAAAATTTAAAATATGAAGATAGACTGACAAAAGAACTAAGGGTTTACAATGTAAGGCATACTGGCAAAAGAGATTCATCAACTGAATATTTTTATGCTATTGATGATGAAAATCTGGTTGGAAGTATATACACAAATTATTTCTGGGATTGGGTTAATATTGGAAGTATGTTTTATGAAGATATTGAAGTTCTAAAAAAGTTGATTTCAGAAATTAGTCAATATTATAAAGATAAAGCAGCAGGTATGAAATTATATACAGAAGTTGAATGCAGGGTAGAAGATTTCAAGTCTATTGGTTTTGATATTGAAGGAATTACAGAAAAAACTCCAAAAACAACTAGATATTTTTATTTGAAGAATATTGATTTCGATATTAAAAGTAATAATCAAATAGAAGTTATAGTTGCTACTGAAAAAATAGATAAATATAATTCTATTTTACTAAATCAAATAGAGAAATTTAATAGAGATAATAATATTTATCCAGTAGAAGAAAGAAATATAATGTTTGTTGCATTAGATAATGATAAATTTGTTGGAGGAGTTCATGGGAGCATTACTGAAGATTCAATGTATATATGCCGGCTTGTAGTTAGGGAAGAATATAGAGGCAATGGAATTGGTAAAAATCTTATGTATAATCTAGAGGAAAAAGCAAAAGAGCTAGAGGTTCACAGCATTAATTTAGGAACAGTAGAGTTTCAAGCAGTTAAATTCTATAAAAAATTAGGATACAGAGTAGTTTTTGTAAAAGAAAATGATCCTGAAGGTTATAAAAGCTATAGCATGATAAAGAAAATATGACAAATGAACAATATGATAAATGGATAAGTTATTATATGCAAAACATGTAATTAATGAATAATTCGCTGAGTTATATTGAAAAATAAACGGCTAAGCTTTTGAAGTTTAGAGCTTTAGCCGCTTAGATCATTTATATTATTTTTATTTTACTGAAAACAATTACCCCAATTAAATCTGTTATTGGAATAATAACAGATTTGTAAGGTAAATTAATCTTCGATACCTTAAAGTCCAGGTATTATTTCTGTTCGCAA
>SLSL01000158.1 GCA_007130465.1 Halanaerobiaceae bacterium
AAAGTATTTTGAATAAATGGTATAATATTTATAATAATAGGTGAATGTGATATCATTCATCTAATATTTTATTAACAGGTATAATTATCAAGATTTACAAAGGAGGTGGAAATCTTAATAAGCGATTTACTAAAAGCGATTCAATTAAATAACTGGTCAGGATTATTAGCTGGCCAGATATCTCTCTATCAGGAAACTTAATAGAGGGCAATAAGCGATAGATTTTGTATTTGGAATAGGCTAATAAGGGAATCGAAAAAATAATAAAAAGGAGCGTTTGAATGCCTTATGAAGACAATATAAGTTTTGGGTGGATAAAATTGTACCGTTCACTGGATAATCACTGGCTCTGGAATAATGGAACCACCTTTGATGAGAGGTCGGCATGGATTGATCTCTTATTGATGATGAATTTTAAAGAGCGGAAATTCCAATTAGGCAAAGAGCTGTTAACTGCAGAACGGGGAGAAAGAGTCACTTCTGAAAGAAAGTTAGCTGAACGCTGGGGCTGGTCCCGGACTAAAACCAGGAATTACCTTGAGCTTTTAGAAAAGGACGGAATGATTGAACTGGAAAAGACCAGCAAAAGGACCAGGGTAAAGGCCTGCAATTACGACCTTTATCAGGGTTGGAATACAGATGAAAAGACCACCAGAGAACCAGCTGGAGACCAGAAAGAAACCACCGGAGGACCAGGAGAGGACACAAACAATAATGTTAATAACTCTAATAAGGGGAATAAAGAAAATACCCTTAGTGGTTGTGGTGGTGGTAAGCCAGCAGGCATTTCTGATTTGATTTATTATAAATACATTGACCTGATAGGCGAATCACTGACTGAAGACCATTGTAACGTGATAAATGGCTATTTAGACAGCGGCTTCTCAGAAGAGACAATAGTTGCCGCCTTTAAAGAGGCTAATTTCAATGGTGTTAAGTCATTTGCTTATATTCGAGGAATTTTAAATAGATGGTACAGTGAAGGCATTACAACCCTGGAAGATGTCAGGGAGGATATTAATAAACATGAGGCAGAAAATATCACTAAAAACAAAAATCGGAAGGGGAATGCTAATGACAAAAGATTTCATGGATATAATAATAGGGAAGAAGCAGGAAAGCGACAGGAGAGCAGCGAATATGAAAGATTCTTCAAAGAGTAATCTGATCGTTCCTTCAGAAGATGAACTAATAGAAAAGGCGATAGCTAATGCCCTGGAGCTTCTAGATATTCCTTATAAATATAAAGATAAAGATTTTGATAACTTTAATATCGCAAAGCTTACCAATAAAAATCCTGATTTAATTATCGCCGACTTTCAAAAATACGCTAAAAATTATATTAAGAACCAGCGGACACCGAACTGGCTGGTATTGAAAGGGTCCAGTGGTTCTGGCAAGACCCACCTTATCATAGCTACTCTCAAAGAATCATTAAGCCAGGCAGTAGCCCATAATATAAGGAATAACCCTAATAAGCATGATAGAGCCTATCAGAACCTGGCCAGGGATTTTATATTTACAACTTGCGGCAATCTCTTTCAGGAAATAAAGAATAGTTATGACTGCGATGATATTAATGAGAGAGATGTCCTTGAACGATATAAGAACTGTAGGATGCTTGTTTTAGACGATCTAGGAACTGAACAGACCAGTAAATGGTTTCAGGAAAGGCTCTTTCATATTTTAGATTATCGTTATGGTGAGATGTTGCCGATAATTATTACAACCAATCTTACTACCCAGGAATTGCTGAATCATGTTGGCGAGAGAACATTTAAGAGGATAATTGAAAATGCCGACAAAGGCAATAATTTGTATAAATTAAAGACATACAATCCCAGACAAAACGCCTCTTAAGTATCCTGTCAGTTAGGCTAAGGCCACCGGGTTTTTTCAACCGGTGGCTTTAACAGATTATAATTTAAATATTAGCCCTCCAGACAGAGTGTAATTATTATCTATATTTGCATAAACATGATATAATTAATATGATAACTAAGAAAAGGAGAATCTAATGGAAAAACCTAAAAAAATAAATATTGCTGTAGTTATTTTACTATTTATCCCGCTAATTATAAGTTATTATTTTATGCGCCAGGAAACTACAATCTGGAATGCACCAGTATTCCATTTCTATTATGTTACCCTGAGTGCCTTTATTAGTCTTGGCGTAAGCATCTTTGCCTTTATAGAATACAAAAAAACCAGGCTAACCCGAAATTTCCTGATTTCGTTAGGTTTTCTTGGAGTTGCGATAATCTATGGCTTTCATGCCCTTATTACCCCGGGCTATACCCCTTTTGCTTTTCCAGATATGGCTACTCATATCAATGCTTTTGTTTTCTTTGGTGATGCTAGCCGGTTCTGGTTGGCTCTGCTTATTTTCATTCCAGAGTTTAATAATACAAATATAAGCTCTCGATTTGCCAGTAAAAAGGTATGGTTGCTTATTGGTGCTCTTCTATCTATATTTTCTCTGATGGCCACCCTTAATCCAGGTATCTTCCCGGCAGTTAAGACCATTGACGGTATAGACACTTATTTTTCTATTCTCTTTAAAGTGATTACGTTAATAATTCTAGGTATAGTCATACTCAAATTCTATGCTTCCTATCATATTAAGCCCAATTTTTCAGTTCTTTCCCTGATTGTTGGTAATATTCTTATCTTCCAAACTGTCATTATATTTATGATATCTCGGCCCTGGAGTTCAATGTGGTGGCTGGCCCATAATCTCTTTCTT
>SLSL01000024.1 GCA_007130465.1 Halanaerobiaceae bacterium
ATACCTGTAATCATCTCAGTGACAGTATGTTCGACCTGGATTCTAGGATTGACTTCGATAAAATAATGGTTGCCGGCTTTATCGACTAAAAATTCAACTGTACCGGCGCTGAGATAGCCTCCATTCTCGATTAATTTGACTGCATCATGCCTGATATTCTTCCTAGTTTTTTCAGGCAGGGCAAAGGCCGGGCCGTATTCGATAATTTTCTGGTAACGGCGCTGAATTGAACAGTCTCTTTCAAAAAGGTGGAATGTTCGACCGGAATTATCTGTTATTACCTGGACCTCAATATGACGGGGACTTTCTAAGTATTTTTCAATAAAGAGTTCACCACTGGAAAAGGCTCTATCGGCCTCTTTGCTGGCTGATGTCAGGGCATCATCTAACTGGTCGAAGTTATTAACCAATCGCATTCCTCGGCCTCCGCCACCAGCTGCTGCTTTAATGATTAAGGGAAAACCAATCTCATCGGCAATATTTTTGATCTCTTCCTTATTTTTAACTGAACCAGTAGAGCCTGGTATGATCGGGATATTATTTTCCCTGGCCAGGTTCTTACATTTAATTTTATCGCCATAGCGATCCAGCATCGTTGAAGTTGGACCAATAAAGGTCAGGCCTTTTTCTTCACACTGGGCTGCAAAATCGGCATTCTCTGAGAGAAAACCGTAGCCTGGATGAATGGCATCGACATTCTTATTTAAGGCCAAGTTAATTATTTCATCCTGAGCCAGATAGGATTTTAAAGGGGTTTTGCCCTGACCTATCTGATATGCTTCATCTGCCTTGGTCTTAAAGAGTGATTTCTTATCAGCATCATGATAAACAGCGACTGTCCTGATTCCTAATTCCTTGCAAGCTCTGATCACCCTGATGGCGATCTCTCCTCTGTTTGCTACTAATACTTTTTTAATATTTTGCTTCTCCATGCTCTCTACTCCTTTCAAAATCTTATGCTTTTAATAATATCTAAACTTTTTACTTAAGAAAAATCTATAAAAAATTGCCCCAAAGATAAAACCTCCAATATGGGCCCACCAGGCAACTCCACCTGCACCGCCAAAAGCCAAGCCGATCGTTCCATAATAGAGCTGGGTTAAAAACCAGATTCCTATAAAAAATATGGCCGGAATGGAGACAATATAGGGAAAGAAAAAGATTGGTATTACTGATACTACCCTGGCCAGTGGAAATAAGAAGACATAGGCAGCCATAATCCCGGCAACTGCTCCTGATGCTCCAATAGTAGGGATAGTTGAACCTGTATTAAAGAGCAGGTGAATAAAGTTTGCTACTATTCCACTTAATATATAAAAACCTAGAAAAGAAAAGCGGCCCATTCTATCTTCTACATTATCGCCAAAGAGGGCCAGAATCCACATATTACCGATCAGATGGCCCAGGCCTCCATGGAGAAAGGTTGATGTCAGGATTGTGTAACTGCTGGCGACTGTATTTTCAATAAAGAAACTAGGAATTAAACCAAATTCAAAGATAAAAGCTCTTAACTCAAATGGGTTCAAAGTTGACTGCCAGAGATAAATTATAACATTAATCGCTATAATTATTCCAGTTATTATCGGTTTTCTTCTTCTAGGAACATTATCCCTTAAAGGTAGCATTTAATTTCCTCCTAGACTGGATTTATCAGCTTAAATATTGTATTCTATGATTAGAAGACCGGAGGTGATTTATAATGGAAAAAGATCTTAATAAGATTGCTTCTGATTTAAAGACTGCTATAAATGATTTTCTAGCTGAAGCTAATTTAAATAAAGATGATATCGTTATTATAGGCTGTTCTACCAGCGAAATCAAGGGCGATGCCATTGGAACTGCTTCAAGCACTGAAATTGCTGAAAGACTATACCCTGTAATTAAAGAAGAACTTGATCAGGCAGGTCTCTTTGCTGCCTTTCAGGGCTGTGAGCATATCAACCGGGCTGTAACTATTGAACAGGAATGCCAGGAGAGATATGGCTTTGAAGAGGTTACTGTTGTCCCTCATAAATCAGCCGGTGGTGCCATGGCTGGAACTGCTTACAAAAATATGGATAATCCAGTTGTTGTTGAAGAGATAACTGCTGATGCCGGTATCGATATCGGTGATACCTTCATCGGTATGCATCTCAAAAGAGTTGCTGTTCCTGTAAGAATGTCTCTTGACCAGATTGGGGCTGCTCACCTGACCGCTGCCAGAACCAGACCAAAATTGATCGGTGGCAGGAGAGCCCATTATCCTGAAAAATAGCTTACTATTATTAATTCTTGATAAAAAGTAAATATCCTTGTTGTTTTTAAGCAAAAAGCAGCCTTTAAGCGGGCTGCTCCTTTATTAGTAATATTTCGAAAATTTATTTATTATCAGTATTCTCTCAATTTCAATCAGGCTGGCCTTTCTGGAAAACATCTGGCTGCTGCTATTCAATTCGATAATTATTATTCTGGTAATATAAATTTTATCTCAATTTAATTGCTCTTTGAAAGTTACTCTTGAATTATTTAATATCTTTTAGGTTAGATTTAGAGTGAACTGATTGATAATCTCAGATATTTTTATATAATTATACATATTTATCGATTAAACGGAAAAATACTTTAAGAAATATTTGTAATCTGATATAATCTATATAGATTAACTGGTTTTTTTCTTTTCCAGGCAGGGATTTTGTTTAAAATCTCTAATTATTAATCAATGAAGGAATTTTTATAACTTTAAAGGAGGTAATAGATAT
>SLSL01000062.1 GCA_007130465.1 Halanaerobiaceae bacterium
ATTGACTGGCAGGAGAGGCATAAACTTTTAAAGGTAGAATTCCCCTTTGATATCCATTCAGATCAGGCGGTTTATGAGATCCAGGGAGGATATTTAAAAAGACCTGTCCATGATAATACTTCCTGGGATAGAGCCAGGTTTGAAGTGCCTGCTCAGCGCTGGGCTGCCCTGGAGGAACCTGACTTTGGAGCTGCTCTCATAAATGATTCAAAATATGGATATCAGGCTATTGATAATAGATTAATGCTAACACTATTAAAATCAGCTACTGGACCGGATCGACAGGCTGATCAGGGTTGTCATAAATTCACATATTCGGTATTACCCTATAAGGAAGGTGTCAGTCATGGCCTGGTTAATAGAGAGGCAGCTGATTTAAACAATTATTATATCGTCAGTAATGGGAAGTCCAGTTACAGGAATAGTTTTTTAGAATTAAGCAAGGATTCAGAGGGTATAGAGTTACTCGCTATTAAACAGGCTGAAAATAGTAATGGTATTATTATAAGATTAAATGAAACTAGCGGTCGGAGGCAGTTTGTTAGTATAGATTTGAAAGAAAAATATACTGAAATAATTGAGGTAAATATGATTGAAAGAGAGCAGGCACAACTAGCAAGAAATTCAGACCATTTAAAGATTGAATTTAATCCATTTGAAATTAAAACTATAAAATTAAAGTCTTAAAAATCAAATAAAGATAGTAAAAATACTCTGAGGTAAAAGAAGTTAATTATTAAAACTTCATAAATCGATTTATTTCGCCCTCTATATTTTTTATAGAGGGTTTTTCTTTTTTTGCAGGTGAAATTTAAAAGATGGCTAATTATATATAATAATTTTAACAGGGGGGGGAATTCAAAATGGATTTTGATTCAAGAAAGCTAACTGTAAGGGGTTCAGGCAAGGCCTCGGTGCCGCCAGATTGGATTGTAATCAACATTGATTTAGTGGCTAGTGAATATAATTATGCCGATACTATTAAGGCTGCTACCAGACAGCTGGCGCAGTTACGAGAATCTCTCTATTCTGTTGGTTTTAAAAAAGAAGATATTAAGACTAAAAGATTAAATGTTGATACTGTTTATAGTCGGTATAAAGATAAGAGTGATAATTACCAGAGGGTATTTCAGGGTTATAAGGCCAATCATGATCTCTATATAGCTTTTGATATAGATAATGATCTTCTTGGAAGAATTATCAAAGCAATTTCAGAATCAGAAGCAGAGCCAGAGTTTTCTATTGAATATACAGTCAAAAATAAGGATAAAGTTAAGTATCAACTTTTGAAAAATGCTGTGGCTGATGCCAGGAAAAAAGCTGAAGTTCTTACAGAAGCAGCCGGGGTTAGATTAGGTCTGGTTCTGAGAATTGATTATGATTGGACAGAAGTTAGGTTTCATCATAATTATGGTATCAATGAATCCATGAGTATGCTTAAAGAAGATAGCATGGATATTATGCCTGATGATATTGATGCTGCTGATAATGTAACAATTGTCTGGTCGCTGGAATAGTGATAATATTTGATGTATTTATTTAATATAAATTTGCTCCAGTCTATTGTATAATAGTTATAGGGTAGGTGATAAAATGAAAATCAAATTGATTTTAATATCACTTATATGTCTTATGATTATTATTAACCCGGGAATATTTGCTGAGGAAATAGATTTTACAATCCTCCATACCAATGATGAACATTCTGAGATAGTTCCTCATTCTCCATATCTAGATGCAATTCAGGGGGATGAGGATACTAGTTATGGTGGCCTGGCCAGGCTGGCTGGAGCTGTTCAGGATGTCAGAGCTGAAAGGGAAAACATTTTACTTTTTAGTGGCGGAGATATAATTGGGGGAACACCCTTCAGCTGGTTGTCATCTCAGGGTTATGGCCCGGAGATTAGCATAATGCATCAGATTGGTTATGACGGAATAGTTTTAGGTAATCACGAATTTGATTATGGGGTTGAAACTTTAATAGATTTTTTCGATTATGCCGGCTATCCAGAAACTTTAGAAGAGACAACTATTCTAGGCAGTAATATTTATAGCCCAGAAAATTATCAATTTCAGGATTATTACAAACAGGAAGAAATAATTGAAATAGAAGGTTTGAAAATAGGCCTTTTCGGTTTGATTGGAAGAGATGCATCTTCTATAGCACCTGATCCAGGTGAATTGGAATTTGAGGATCCGATAGTTGAAGCTGAAAATAGAATTGAGAATTTAAAAGCAAGAGATGCTGATCTTATAATTGCATTAACCCATTCTGGACTGAATGAAGATAAAGAACTGGCAGAGGAATTTAGCGATCTAGATATAATTATTGGCGGTCATTCACATGATTTACTCAGGGAGCCAGTTACAATAAATAATACAGATATCTTTCAGGCCGGTGAATACCTTGAATATCTGGGTATTATTGATTTAAAATATAATATTGAGGAGAATCATCTCAGAATAGAGAGTTATGAGCTGCTAAAATTGGATAGTAATATAGAAGAAGATCAAAATATTCAGGAGGAGATAGATTATTATATTGAAGTGTTAAATCAACTTATTGCCGAAGAGACTGGCGGCAGGTTTAATGATATAAAGGAACCGATAGCCAGAACAGATATTCCAATCCAAAAAGAGCCCTATGGAGCAGAGAATCCAATGGGTAATTATGTTACAG
Source organism: Halanaerobiaceae bacterium (assembly GCA_007130465.1). Lineage (GTDB taxonomy): Bacteria > Bacillota > Halanaerobiia > Halanaerobiales > Halarsenatibacteraceae > Halonatronomonas. Next base: position 2,681 of record SLSL01000062.1, read on the forward strand.
ATGCTATAAGGATAATTGCTGATGGCTATCTTGAGGAGGATGTTGATATCGCATTTTTAGGAAATGGTCAGATAAGAGGTGAATTAATACCTGCATCCAATACCGGGGACCTGGCATTATATGATTTAATTAAGCCGGCTACCATGGGAACAGGACCAGAAAATAATTACGGTTTTCCCTTAGTAGGGGCCTATCTGACAGGTGAGGAAGTTATTACTTTGCTGGAAGTTGCAGCTTTAGTACCAGAGGTTCAGGAAGATCGCCATTTCATCCAGTTTTCTGGGCTTAGATATAGTTATAATCCAGAAAATACAGTGCTTTTTAATATACCATTTATTGATTTTCCAGTGCCGACGACTAATGCAGTTTTATCAGCAGAAAAATATACTGGAGATGGCTTTCAGCCAGAAGACTCAAATGAATATGAAACTTTTGTTGAAGATGAATTATATTATCTGGTAACAGATTCTCATATGCTCTCATTAATTAGCCTGGCTGAAGAGACTATACCCTGGCTGGATCTTAAGCCTAGAGATAGTGCTGGTGAACCAATGGAAATTGAAGATATTGATCAATATATAATTCAAGGAGAATACGGTAATTTAAAAACCTGGGAAGCTATAATTGAGTATGCAGAAAGTTTTGAATCCGGTGACCAGATTCCTGAAATACCAGATTATTACCAGGCAAGTACAGGTAGGATTAATGAGGTCGAATCAGTAAGTTATAATCAGGTTATAATAATTATTTTGGCAATAATTATTGGATCTATTGCATTTTTTAAAATCAAAGCTTAAACCGGTTCATACTAGAAAGGGTGAGAAATATGTTAAAAAGTGCAATAACAATAATGAAAGTTTCTGGAATTCCAATTAGAATCCATGTAAGTTTTTTAATCATTCTCCCCTTTTTCAGCTGGGTAATAGCAACCAATATTGGACAGATAGCCGGTATGGCAGAAGTAAGCGTTGAAAATATTAGCTTAAACCCACTTCTTATCGGCTTTATGTTAGCTACAATGTTATTTGTAAGTGTAACCCTTCATGAGATCTCCCATTCACTGGTGGCCCAGAAGAAAGGTATTAAAATAAATAGCATAACTTTAATGCTTCTCGGCGGGGTTGCCCAGATGGATGATGATCTTCAGAATCCTAAAGACGAGGCATTAATGGCTATGGCTGGCCCATTATTTAGCCTGGCCTTTGGTGGCCTGCTGCTTTTTATAATCAGGCCGCTAATAACTGGTTTTAATGCAGATATTAGATTAATGGTCTATTATCTCGGCTATATTAATATCTTTCTGGCAGTATTTAATCTGCTGCCAGCATTCCCGTCAGATGGAGGTAGGATACTCAGGTCTTTAATTGCCTTGAAGACAAGCCATTATAAGGCAACTAAAATAGCCACAGCTATTGGTAAGGGTTTTGCACTTTTAATGGGGTTTTATGGCTTTTTATACGGCCAGATACTACTGATGTTAATAGCTTTCTTTATCTATATAGGAGCCAGTCAGGAGAAAGAGACCAGCCTGATGCGGGATGTTTTTGGTCCCTTTAAAGTTAAGGATCTAATGACTGAAGAGGTTATAACAGTTAGAGAAGATATTACAATTTCAGAGCTTCTTGATAAAATGCTTAAAGAAAAACATTCAGGTTATCCTGTTATTGATAGTGAAGGTAATTTAACAGGCTGTGTAACTCTTGAAGACATCAAAGGGATTTCAGAGCATGGCCAGGAATTGAAAGCAGTCGAAGAGGTAATGGCCTGTAACATAATCTCAGTCCATCCTGAGGAAGATCTCTTTGAAGCCTTTAAAAAAATGTCTAGTTCAGAAATAGGTAGATTAATGGTTATTGAAGATGGAGAGCTGGTAGGAATTTTAACCCGTTCAGATGTAATGAAAGCCCACCAGCTCAAAATAATTAGAGATAAAAAAGAAAATAACTAACTTGCTAGAGATAATCATCTCCTTCTTGTTAGATAGAGTTTTCTTAAATAGTCTATAGTCTCTCTTAATTTAGATTTATCAGAATCAGATATTTCAGGCTCTGATTGGGTAGTTTCTTTTAAATTGCCAACTAGCTCAAATCTTTTACTGTTTATTAGATAAAGATGATCTTTATATAAAACCTGGGGAACTTCATGGAAATAAAGTATTGGATATTCCTTACCATCTAAAATCGATCTACCTAGAAACTCCTCAGGGATTTCTGTTTTACCTAAAAGGTCTAAAATAGTAGGTGAAAGATCAAGAATACTAACAGCTCTTTCATCGATTTCAGGCTCGATTTCGGGATGTTTAATAAATAAAGGAACATGTTCAGGTTTTTTGATATTTCTTTTTAGTTCATAATCCCGGCCAGAAGAATAAGCTTCCCTATCTATTAATGATTCATGATCTGAATAGATAATAATCAGGCTATCATCCTTTAGGCCCCTGGCATCAAGTTCATTAATAAACATTTCAATAGAGCTATCGACAAAGGCTAACGAATTATAAAGATCTTTTACCAACGGGTCATCGATATCTTTAAAGGCTTCGACTTCTTCAGATGGAGGATAGTAGTCGAAGGGATTATGGCTGGTAACAGTTATAAAGAATCCAAAGAACGGGTCACTGGACTTTTCCAGGAAATCAAGGGACTGTTTAAAGAAATCATAATCATTAATTCCAAGGTCTTTATCTGTCTCCATAACGGCATCATTAAAAGAATAATCATCTTCAGTATAAAACCTATCAAAACCGAGCTCGTTAAAGGCGATATCTCTATTAAAGAAATCACCATGATAACCATGAAAGGCCAGAGTTTGATAGCCAGCCTGATTTAAAAGATTTGTAATCGATTGAAACTGGCTCATATCATTTGCCCGATAAGTATAATTTTTATTTACAGGATATAAAGATGTTAAAAAAGAAAAGTCAGCATTAAAGCTAGCCCTAATATGCTGGATAATAAAATTAGGGAAGTATAAGCTATTATTCTTTAATTCATTAAGATAAGGTGTGATTTCCTGATTGTTATATTCATGATCGATCATCTTTTCATCTAAAGATTCAACCTGAATAACTATTATATTTGTATCATCATCTATTATATCTCTGCCTTGAAGCTCCCCCTTTAAAAAATCAGGGGTGGGAGTTTCATAATCGGCCTGGTAGGGGTTGAACTGCTCATATATTTCTATTAGATAAAGAGGAAAATAACCATAAACATTTACAAATTTAGATGTAGATCTATGGTAAAGCTCCTGAGGGCCATGACTGCCAAAGAGGTTATTGGTGTAATAGATCTGGCCTGCCAAAAGCAGCAAGACTATTATTAAAGAAAATGATAATGTTTTTTTACTAAATGAAAAGTTCCAGCTATTCTGCAGGAATTTTTTATTCTTTTTAAACTTATAATATAAAAATGTAATAAATGGAAAATCAAAAAATAAGCCAAGCAAGATTAAAGGATTTACGTTTTCAATAAATATCCTCATATTACCAAAACGGCCAGTATTCTCACTCATCAGATAATCTATAATACTAAAATAGTTACCAAAATAAGAATAATAGAGGTAACCAATTATATATATACCTGAAAAGGCTATGTAAATCCAGTAAAGTTTACCTGTCTGTTTTTTCTTGATAAGAGGACCAAGCAAAAGAATATAAAATAAGATTATAGTTATATTCCTTACAATCAGGCCAGTATAAGAGGGAACATAAAAAAATATTAAGAGTATATAATTGTACTTAAGTAAAAAGCCTAAAAGAATATAAACTAGAAATAGATTATTGATTAAATAAGAAGTTTTAGTTTTATTAATAGATATCAACTCCTTTAAGGTCTCGCGAATAATATGCAAATAAAATGAATATTATTCATAAATTATTTAGATGATACTATATACATGCCGGTTACCCGACGGTTACCAGGTAGTATCTCTTAACAAATTTCACAAAGTCATAATTATTCACCTTTATCCCTTATTAATGCTTTTTCGTGGTCACCGATTAAATCTTGCCGGCCAGCTTTTTGCAACGCTTGATAGACAAGATTATAATTTTTGGAGTATCTATACTGGAGAAGGGCTCGCTGCATTTTCTTCTCTTTATTTGATTTAGGCACATAAATTTCTTCCATAGTTTTCGGATCGTAACCGGTATGGTACATTGTTGTCGATAAAGTTCCTGGGGTCGGATAGAAATCCTGGACCTGCTCAGGCTGATGGCCGATATCCCTTAAATATTCAGCCAGTTCTATCGCTGATTCCAGAGTACTCCCAGGATGGCTGGAAATAAGATAGGGTACCAGGTACTGCTCTTTATCTATTCTGTCGTTAATTCTATAAAATTTCTCTCTAAATTTATCAAAGATCTGGCTATCAGGTTTGCCCATTAATTCCAGGACCTGTGGCGAGATATGCTCAGGTGCTACTTTAAGCAGCCCACTTACATGATGTTTACAGAGCTCTTCAAAGAAAGTATCATCATTATCAGCCATTATATAATCATATCTTAAGCCTGAACGGATAAAGACTTTTTTAACACCCTCCATATTTCTTAAAGTCCTTAATATATCAAGGTATTCACTATGGTCTACTTTTAGATTACCACAGGGTTCAGGGAAGAGACATTCTTTATCTTTACAGACCCCTTCACGGATTTGCTTATCGCAGGCTGGATTCCTGAAATTAGCAGTAGGCCCACCAACATCATGGATATAGCCCTTAAAATCCTCGTCGGCAATTATTATTTTTGCCTCTTCAACGATCGACTCCTTGCTCCTCCCGACCACCATCTGACCCTGATGAAAATTCAGGGCACAAAAGGAACAGCCGCCATAACAACCTCTGGAGCTGGTTATACTAAATTTAACTTCCCTAATAGCCGGCACACCGCCTGCAGGCTCATAGATTGGGTGATAATCCCGCTGATAAGGCAGTGAATAGACTAAGTCCATCATCTCCCTATCTAAAGGCTTAGCAGGCGGATTCTGGACCAGATAGCGGTCATTATGGCGCTGGATTAAAATATTGCCCCGGATTGGGTCCTGTTCGTCATATTGAACCTTAAAGCTTTCAGCATATTTTTTCCTGTCAGAAGCAACAATTTCATAGGGCTCAAGCTTAATCCCGCCATAAACATCATCTTTATCTCCAATAATATAGCAGGTTCCAGGAATATGTCTGATATATTCTATATCGAGACCACTATCAAGATTTTCGGCAATCTCAATAATCTGACGCTCGCCCATGCCATAGACTAAGAGATTGGCCCGGCTGTCAAAAAGAATAGATCGCCTGACCTCGTCATCCCAGTAATCATAATGGGCAAATCTTCTGAGACTGGACTCAATCCCGCCAATTATAATAGGCACATCCTTATAGGCTTCTTTCAAGCGATTACAGTAAACAATAGTAGCCCGATCAGGCCTCATACCAGACTGGCCGCCAGGTGAATAGGCATCTTCCCTCCGGGTCCGATTATTTACTGTATAATGGCTGACCATTGAATCCATATTGCCAGCAGTAACTAAAAAGCCAAGCCGGGGCCGGCCAAGCTTCTTGAAATCATCAACAGATCGCCAGTCAGGCTGGGCAATAATTCCGACCTTGAAGCCGGCATCTTCTAAAACTCTTGCTATAATTGCTGTTCCAAATGAAGGATGGTCAACATAGGCATCGCCAGAAACTATTATAAAATCAAGTTGCTGCCAATCCCGTGCTTCCATATCTTTTTTATTTATAACCATAAACTGGTCCCGATTCATAAAATTACACTCCTAATTATATTACTTAAAGCGAGAACTTACATTGTTTCTAATTATATCATTTATAATAAATCTCTACAATTGCAGGTATTTCAATTTATCTAGAGAATAATATATTAGACCCACCCATATAAGAGGTGTATTAATAATGCTTAAGAATAACCAGCTTGATATATCAAAGTTACCAGAGGTTCCAGCGGAAGCTATTAAAGAATTTAAAGAGAAGCAGAATTTAATAGTAAATAGAGTAAAAGATATTTTAAATAGCAGGGATGATATCAACAAATTAATCGGATATAATTCCCTCAGTATTATGTATGACCTTAATGAAATTAATGCAAAATTTATGAGTAATATCTTTCAGATTGATGATTACCAGCTATTTAAGACAACTTTCACCTGGGTCTATAGAGCCTACTATAATCAGGGTTTCAGTTATGAATATTTTCAGGTGGAAATTAATGCCTGGCTTAAGGCAATCAAAGAATTTATTAATCCTGAGCTTAGAAAAGAGATAATAACTATCTATGAATGGATTTTAGATAATCATGAAAATATTATTAGAATTTCAAAAGAACCAGGCAGAGATACTGAAGAGATTCCGGAAAAGTGGCAGGAGACTTATAATCAGTACTTACAACATTTACTGGCTGGAGATCATCTTAAAGCAGACAAACTTTGCAAAGAAACTATTGATACCAGGCAGGATGCCAGAGAGTTTTTTGAGCATGTAGTTAGAAATGCTCTCTATGAAATTGGTGAGCTCTGGGAGGCTGGGAAAGTTTCAATAGCCAAAGAACATATGGCTTCCTCAATTTCCTCAAGAATCATCTCGAATATTTACATGAATTTTTTAGATAATCCTTCTGTAAAAGGCAAAATTGTAGTTACATCTATTGCCAATGAATTTCATGAGATTGGGGCAAGAATAATAGCCGATTCTCTGGAATTTGAAGGCTGGGATGTTAAATTTTTAGGCTCAGATACACCTCTGATTGATTTGATTACCCTATTAAGGGACCAGCAGCCATTTGTCCTGGGCCTATCAGTATCTATGAGTTATAATCTGGAAAAAGTTATATATGCAGTCGAAAAGATAAAAGCAACACCTGAACTTAAAGGCTTAAAAATCCTTGTTGGAGGCAAAATTTTTAATGAAAATCCTGGACTCTGGGAAAAGACTGGAGCAGATGCTTTTGCTAAAAACTCAGAGGAGGCAGTCCAGATTGTAGAGAAATGGTGGCAGGAGGGAAATAAATTATGATAGAAAAAATTTATTTAGATTGTCCCCATCCATTTGATACTTATCTTGATAGGCTAACTAATAATATTATTATTTTTTATGATAACCAACTGAAAATTCTTGAGTTCAATCAGGGCTTTAAAAAAGCAGTTAATATTCCTGAAAAAGAAATATATAATAAATCTTTAGATAATATCTTTACTATCGATAGCATGGAATTGATCAGTTTTTCAGCAGATCAAAATTATAATAAAACAAATTTAGAATTAGATCAGAGTATAACAATTAAAAAAGTGGAAAGGGAGTACATCTGCCATACTTTTAAACTTGAAAACTTTTACTGCTTGATTGGTGAAGATACAGGCTCAGAAGATGAAGAAGTTTTAAATAAAATATCGAAATTAAATAATGAACTTTCCAGTATTACCAGGGAGTTGAGCAAGAAAAATATGAAGTTAGAGAAGGCCAATCAGCGGATCAAAGAGCTCTCCAGAAGGGACCCTCTAACAGGTTTGTATAATCGTCGGGCTTTTATGGAGTATTTTGAAAAGCAGTTAGCCCAGTTCAGGCGTCATTCTCATTTATTATCTTTAATTATTACAGATATTGATGATTTTAAAGAGATTAATGATAGCTATGGCCATTCTGCCGGTGATGATGTTTTAGAAGAATTAGGTCAATTATTAGCCCAGGAGACCAGGCAGGAAGATATGGCGGCAAGGGTTGGTGGCGAAGAATTTGCTATTCTGCTGGTTAAAACAGATAAAGAGAATGCCAGTAAATATGCAGAAAGAGTTAGGCAGAAACTGAAAAATTTAAAATTTAAATCGATTCCAGAGTCGATAACTTTAAGTTTTGGAATTGCTGAAGCCAGGACAGAAGATGACCTTGATGGCATTTATAAACGTTCAGATAAAGCCCTTTACAAGGCTAAAGAAGCCGGTAAAGATAGAATAGAAATAATTGATTAATGTTAAAATATTTATTTAATTTATCCAGCCTGAAATAATGGCTGGTTTTTTGTGAATAACTATTTATTATAAATACAATTCTAAATAAATTTAAAATTTTTGAATTAAATATCTTCCTTGACGTAAATATTAAATGATATTGCTAAACTGCAGGG
>SLSL01000093.1 GCA_007130465.1 Halanaerobiaceae bacterium
AACCTTCCTCTTTCAGTTCAGCTTTCACTTTTTCTAAGGTAGCTTCGTAATCTAAATCTACTTTTTTCTTCATGCTATAATTACTCATTAAATATTACCCCTCTCCTGGCTTAAAACCAATCTGGTAATAAATTTCAATCTCCAAAAATGAGTATACAACATATAACAAAATAATTATGTTAATTCCTTACATCACCAAACCTTAAATATCTAAAGAACTTATAATTGACAAAAAGCTCTTCAGATTACTCTAGAGATTAAAAAAATTACTAATAATTTGACCTGTACCTTGCTACAGGGTGTATAATATAAATATAGAAACTAAAATTATGAGGTGTTAGAATATGAATGATATGACAATTGGAAAATTGGCTGATAAAGTTGGGATTAATATAGAAACTATTCGATATTATGAGCGAGAAGGAATTATTCCTGAACCATCTCGCAATGAATCTGGTTACCGTTTATATTCTGAAGAAGATATCACCAGGCTTGATTTTATTAAATCTGCACAAAAACTTGGCTTTTCTCTACAAGAAATATCAGAATTGTTATCTTTACAAGTTAATGAGGAAACAACTCATATTGAAGTTAAAGAAAGAGCTCAAAAGAAGGTTAATATCATAGAAAGGAAGATTAGAACATTGCAAAAAATGAAAGAGATTTTACAAGAATTAATTGCTTCATGTGATGATAAAAAATCTACTAGCCAATGTCCAATTTTAACTGGGATTAAAGAGAAAAATTTTGATTTTAATTAAAATTCAACTGGCTAAAGCAATTAATCCTATTGATAAATATTTTAAAGTACATTCTATTATCCAAATGGTATTAAGCTTTAAAATTATTCAACTTTTATTTGCACTGTAGTAAGGTACATGGTATATAGTAATATTTACAAGGAGGTGCAAAAAATGGGTAGTCAAAAAATTGAAGTATTTACAGCTGGATGTTATATATGCAATAATGCTGTTAAAAAAATTGAAGAGTTAGCCTGTCCTGATTGCGAAGTCGTTGTTTATGATTTGAATGAAAAATGTGAGTCTAATATTTGTGAAAAGAAAGCTAAAGAGTATGGAATTGAATCAGTTCCTGCTGTTGCAATTGATGGTGAATTAGCGGACTGTTGTAATAATAAAGGTATTGATATTGAAGTTCTCAAAGAAGCTGGTTTAGGACAGCAAGTTTAAGAGGTTAAGCTGTATGATGTTAATTGTAATAAATTTTGATTTGCAGAATACATTAGCCCCTGATATTTAGTCAGGGGCTTTATAGATTAACTATGCTGATTGACTTCCCAGCTCTTTTGCGGGCTGAGTCTAATTCTGGCTCCATTTGCTCCACCCCGTTTATCTGGGCCTCTGAAGATCGAGGCTGAATCCCAGGCAGTTTTTACTGGCACTGAACTTTCTTTTATAAACGCATGGATAGTTCAGCACTAGAAAATCGATTTCGTCACACTGAACTTTCTTTTATAAACGCATGGATAGTTCAGCACTAGGGCAACGAGCCTGGAGACTTTGTGAAATTTGTTAAGAGATACTACCTGGTAACCGTCGGGTAACCGTTAGGTCCCTTTAAAATATCTATAGAATTTAATTTTATTTTAAGAAATACTATTTTTTAATCTTTAAGACAATTATTTATTCTTCTGAACTATCTGGATCCTGTCTTGGAGGTCCCAGTGAGATTAAAACTCCGCTACAGTTTTCACATTCACCTACAACTTGTTCTTCAGGAATACTTGAAGAAGTATAATACTTTTTCTTACAATCATTACATTTCATAAATGTAGGCATATAAAGCCCTCCTGCGCATCAATTTTTTGAGTCATGAAGATACAATTATGCATTATAAATATACTTCAAGACTTATCTTATAAACTCCTTTTAAAAATAAGAAGTCTTTAGTATTAATCTTTATATTTAGCCATAAATATGATAAATGCCAGATGGGCTGCCTGTCACTGCTGGTTTAAGGTTGGCTGAAGCCTGTCTGGCTTTCATGTTAATCAAAGTTTAGCTATTAACAGGTATTATGTTAATATTTCTTTTATTGATTTTACAAATTGACCAGCATTATTTAATTTCTCTGCTTCAGTATTTCCAGACTGAATTACTTCTATTAAGGCACTGCCGATAATTATTCCATCTGCATAAGCTGCTGCTCTTTTGGCTTTTGCCGGGCTATCTATTCCAAATCCAAGACCGATAGGAAGATCTTCTGAATATTTCCGTACCCTATTTAAATAGGTTTGAAGAGTAGGGTTTTCCTTGCTAGTATCACCGGTTATCCCCAGATGGGCCACTGAATATAGGAATCCTGATGAAGAATTGACTATATCTTTGATTCTAGCTTCTGAAGTATTTGGGGTTACCAGCCGGATTTGATCTACAGAGACCTCTTTTAAATGATTTGATATTTCTTCCTGCTCATCAAAGGGCAGGTCTGGAATTATGACTCCTGAGATACCTGCAGCTTCGATATCTCTGGCAAATTTCTCTTCACCGTAATTTAAGATTGAATTGTAATAGCCCATTAATATAACTGGTATTTTTATTTTATCTTTGATCTCTGATAGTTTTTTTATTAGTTTTTCTAGAGTTATGCCACCTTTTATTGCTCGCTGTGAGGCTTCCTGAATCGTTGGGCCATCGGCCAGGGGATCAGAAAAAGGAATGCCAACTTCTATGATATCCACACCTGA
>SLSL01000131.1 GCA_007130465.1 Halanaerobiaceae bacterium
CAGGCTGCTGGAGGCAGGATAGATTATTATTTTCTTGCTGCTGAGAGAGCTGCAGATGTAGTTAAAAAATATACCTGGCTGACAGGCAGAACTCCTCTGCCGCCATTGTGGTCTTTAGGCCATCATCAGTCCAGATATAGTTATTATCCTGAAGAGAGAGTCTATGAACTTGCAGATAGGTTTAGAGAAGAGGAGATTCCCTGTGATGTAATCCATCTTGATATCCATTATATGGATGATTATCGAGTCTTTACCTGGGATGAAGATAAGTTTCCAGACCCTGAAAGAATGTTAACTGACCTTGCTGATGCTGGATTTAAGCTTGTAAATATCGTTGATCCTGGAGTTAAGAAGGATCCTGAATATGAGGTTTATCGTTCAGGCCAGATTAATGAATTTTTCTGCCGCTATCTTGATGGCAAGCTTTACTCTGGAGATGTCTGGCCAGGAGAGAGTGTCTTTCCTGATTTTACTGAGAAGGATGTTAGAAACTGGTGGCGAGATCTTCATAAAGAGATGATCGAACAGGGGATTAAAGGGTTTTGGAATGATATGAACGAGCCTGCAGTTTTTAATGAGACTGCTACTATGGATGAGAGGGTCGAGCATAAGAATGATGGCGATCCTGGCCCACATAAGAGATTTCATAATTTATATGGATTTTTTGAGGCTATGGCTACCAGTCAGGCGCTTGAAGAATATTTAAATGAACGTCCCTTTGTCTTGAGTAGGGCGGCCTTTGCCGGGAGTCAGCGTTATTCAGCTGTCTGGACCGGTGATAATAGGAGCTTCTGGGAACATATTGAACTATCGATTCCGATGATAACAAATATGGGTATTAGTGGACTTGGTTTTGCCGGCTGCGATGTTGGTGGTTTTACTGGAGATACCTCAGGTGAATTACTGGCTCGCTGGTATCAGCTGGGAGCCTTTATGCCTTTCTTCCGTAATCATACGACTATCGGCTCAAAGGAGCAGGAGCCCTGGGCCTTTGGTGAACCATATACCAGTATAATTAGGGAATATGTTGAACTGAGATATCATTTCTTGCCTCAAATTTATAAACTATTCTATGAACAGAGCCGGTCAGGCTTACCTGTCTGGAGGCCATTATTCTTCCATTATCAGGATGATGAGAGGACATATAATATAAGCGATCAGGTTTTAGTCGGCGAGAATATAATACTTGCTCCTGTTATGAGGCCAGATAAAGCTGAGAGGGTTGTTTACCTTCCAGATGGTAACTGGTATGATTACTGGACTGGAGAGATTTATGAAGGTGGGCGTTCTTATCTTTATCAGGCAGAACTTGATAGACTGCCTTTGTTTATCAAGGCAGGGAGTTCTTTTATAACTATGGAACCTGTGCAATATATTGATGGCAGCTTCAGTGATTTAACCTTAAATATTGTTCTTGATGAAGAAGATTTTAAGTATAAAGATTGTATTTATGAAGATGATGGTATAAGTTTTGAATATCAGGAAGAAGCTTATAATCTAATAGAATATGAAGTTTCTAGAGAAGGCAGTCAAATTGAAATTGAATTTATAAATATAAAAACAGGATTTGAAACTAAACTTGAAAATATTCAGATTCGAATTTTAAATCTGGATTATGAGGAACTAGATATTACTTTTAATGGAGAAGAAATCAATGATTATGACTATTTTTGTCAGGGGACTGATTTGATTATATCTATGCAATATCAACAAGAAGGCAATATGATGATTTCACCACTTTAAGATGTTAACTGCTTGACAAAAATCATTACTAGTGGTATTATTAAAAATAGTAGGATTTTAAATATTTGTATATCTTTTAAAATAATGCCACAGAGAAAAAGGAGTGATGTTTATGGTCGAGAATGACATGACCGCAGAAAATCTGAGGTCAGCTTATGGAGGAGAAAGTCAGGCTTATCAGAGGTACATGGTCTGGGGGGAAAAAGCTGAGGATGATGGTTTTCCAAATGTAGGTGTCCTGTTTGAGGCTATAGCTTATGCTGAGCAGGTTCATGCAGCCAACCATTTTAAGGCTTTAGAAAATGTTAAAGGTGATCATTTAGTAGCTTCAGGTGCCGTTTTTGGATATGGTGATACTGTTGAGAATCTTGAAGGTGCTATTGCCGGTGAAGATCATGAGATTGAGCAAATGTATCCAGCGTATTCAATAGTTGCTAAAAATCAGAAAGAAAATGATGCTATTAAAACTTTTCATTATGCTTTGGAGGCTGAAAAAGCTCATTCAAAGTTGTTTAATGAGGCAAAGGATTCTGTTGAAGAAGGTAATGACATTGAGTTAGAAGAAGTTAATGTCTGCAGCGTCTGTGGCTATACCATAAAGGACGAAATGCCAGATTACTGTCCAATTTGTGGAGAACCTGATGAGGTATTTGAGACTTTTGCTTAAAATATTTTCTTAAACATAAATTATTAGGGGGTTATATTAAATGTCTAAATACGAAATTAAAACACTTGTCAATCATGATGATAAGACTGCTCTTGAAAAGAAGCATGTTCCTCACATTATCGCCCCGGATAAAGTAAAAAAAGGAGAACTTTTTGAAGTCACTGTTCAAATGGGTAATGAGATTGATCATCCAATGGAAGAAGGTCATTTCATTCAGTATGTTGAACTTTATGCTGAATATTTCCAGCTTGCCAGAGTAGACTTCACTCCTGAAGTTAAAGCAGAAGCTACC
>SLSL01000006.1 GCA_007130465.1 Halanaerobiaceae bacterium
AGAAGAAGTTTTTTATGATAATTACTGTTATTCATAGTCTGAGATTAATATTTGAGGTTAATTCTAAAGGGATAGATATTATAGGCTTATTAAGGACTGATAAATTAATAAGTTTACAGGAAAGATTATTAGAGGTTTTTCACATATATTACTCAGTTGAAAGGGCAAATTTTGTCGGGGCTATTATTTTAGGCGAAAGAACAGGAATTAGTTCCTTAACTATGATGCTTAGAGAGGCAGGGGTTGGCCATCTACTGGCATTATCAGGGATGCATGTTGGCTATGCAGCTTTATTTATTTTTGTTTTATTTAAGTATCTCCCTATTAATATTAATCTAAAATTAGCCATTGAAATTTCAGTTTTATTAGGTTATATACTGTTAGCAGGAGCTTCATCATCTCTGATGAGAGCTGGTTTTATGTGGGTTATTGCCAGATTGCTAATGTTTGATAATATTAAAATATCAACATTGAATTTACTGGGGATTGCAGGAATTTTAATTCTTCTCATTGAACCAGAAATTCTCTATCAGGCAGGCTTTCAGATATCGTTTCTAGTAGTAATTAGTTTATTTTTCTTTATAAAGAAATTTAATAAGCTGCCGTTGCCGGTAGCTGTATCTTTAGCTGCAACGATAGGTTCATTACCGTGGTTGACCTGGATAAGTCAGGAGATAAATTTAAATGGTCTGGTCAGTAATTTGATTATGATTCCATTTTTTATTCCAATTTATATTATTAATTTATTAATTTTGGTTTTACACTGGTTTTCTCCTAATATTAGTTTTTTTCTTTCTAAAATAAGTGATTTCTTAATATCTATCTTTATTCATACCGGGGGCTATCTTGCCAGGCTGCCATTTAATTTGAGATTAGATTTTATTGAGAGACTAAATAGTTATCAGGCTTATTTTTTTATGCCACTGCCATTAATAGTGTTCTATATTACTCTATTTGCAGCTTTTAATCATGCTAGCCAGCCAAATTGGCTAAGAAATAGATCTTTGTTAATTCTAAGCTGGAAATCAATAATTATTATTGCTTTTATAAACCTTATTGTTCTTTATTTATAAAATATGTTATGATTTATTATAGATTACTTAAATGCTGGAGGAGGTTAAACCGTGGCAGAAGCACTAAATTCTTTTTATCTGCTGGCAGGTGAAGAAAGTTATTTGATTAGAGAAAAATTAAATGATATTGAAGAAAAAATAAAAAAAACAGGTGTTAAGGATATACATAGAGAAAGAATTAATGATCAGTCGGAAGATTTTCTTCAAAATTTGATTCAGGCAATCCAGACGATAAGTTTGATGACAGAATATAAACTGGTTATAGTTGAATGCGAAGAACTATTTGCTAAAAAAAATAAATATGACAAAAAAATAATAGAATTATTTTCAGAAGATCTTGAAAAGATAACAATTGTATTTATTTTAAATAATAGTCCAGACAAAAGGATTAAAATCTATAAAGAATTCAAGAAAAATGGCAACTTTTATGAATTTAAAAGACCTAAATACAGAGATTTAGATAATTGGATTAGAAATAGGTTTAAAGAATCTTCAAAAGCAGTTGATAATAGGCTGGTAAAATATTTAGAGTATCTATTTGATAACAGATTAGAGGCCCTTGATAAAGAAATTGAAAAGATAATAACTTTAAATTATAAAAAAGATAAAATTAGTCTCAAAGATTCTTATCAGATATTAAGTAGAGATGGCTTGATGGCAGAGAATATAATCTTTAATATGTTAGATAATTGGGTGGGAGGTAAAAAGAATCAGGCGTTAAAAGAATATAGAGAACTTATAAATGATGGGCAGAGTCCTATATATATTCTAATTATGATTCACAGGCAGCTGGAACTATTGCTAAAGGTAAAAGAGCTTAAAGAGAAAAAAGGGTTCAATCATAAAAAGATTGCTAAAGAAATTAATGAACATCCCTATCCAGTTAAAAAGGTATATCAGCAGTGTGGTAAAATATCATATTCAAACCTCGAATCATTTATAGGAAAACTCTGGGAAGTAAATTATAATATAGTATCCGGTCAAGGAGGGAATCCTGAAGATTTGGTAGAAGAATTTTTATTGAAATTCAACCCATAAAAAAATCCAGGCCACTCAATAACGGCGAGAAGGCCTGGTTTATTTTTAGTTAAGTTTTTCGTTTAACATTCTGGTCAAGCGAGATTTCTTGCGAGCAGCATTATTCTCGTGGATAATATTATTTTTAACAGCTTTATCAATCATTTTATAAGCATATGCCAGACTTTCTTCAGCTTCTTCCTGAGAAGGATTGCCTTCAATAAGCTTCTTGTAGTCTTTAATGGCAAGCTTCATAGCTTTTTTCCACTTTTTATTTTGCTCAGCTTTTTTAGCAGAAGTTCTTACCCGCTTTTTAGCAGATTCAATTATTGGCATTTCTAAAACACCTCCTAATCAATCTGGTTTAACCAGATGAAATCTTTTTTCTTCAGCGAATATCATTTTACCAAATATAATTATAAATTGCAAGCACCATTGGCTTAAATTTTCTGATTAGCTTGATTAGCTTCTCGATATAATGGTATAATTGTAAACGTGTCTATATAATTTTAACAGGAGGCTTTACTTTGAAGAACGAAAATATACGAAACTTTTGTATAATTGCACATATTGATCATGGGAAATCTACTTTAGCTGACAGGATTTTAGAACAGACTGGAACAATTACAGATAGGGATATGCAGGAACAGGTCCTTGATAATATGGATTTAGAGAGAGAAAGAGGTATTACAATCAAGGCTCAGGCTGTTTCTCTTAAATATAAAGGTTATAAGCTAAATCTGATAGATACACCAGGCCATGTCGATTTTGCTTATGAAGTTTCAAGAAGCCTGGCAGCCTGTGAAGGTGCACTTTTAATTATTGATGCAGCCCAGGGCGTTGAAGCTCAAACTATGGCCAATATTTATCTGGCTTTAGAACATGATTTAGAGATTATACCGGTAATTAATAAGATTGATCTACCGGCTGCTGATCCGGATAGAGTTAAGGAAGAATTAATGGATTTAGGAATTGATCCTGATGAAGCTCTATTAACTTCTGCAAAAGATGGGATTGGAATAACAGATGTATTAGATGCTATAATCGCAAGGATTCCAGCTCCTGAAGCTAATATTAGTCAGCCTTTAAAGGCTTTAGTCTTTGATTCTATCTATAATTCATATCAGGGAGTTATTCCCCATATTAGGATTGTATCCGGGAAAATTAAAAAAGGTGATATGATCTATTTAATGGCTAGCAAGAAAAAATATGAAGTCGATGAAGTTGGAATCTTTAATCCTGGTTTTAAAGAAGTTGAGGAGCTAGCTGCAGGAGAAGTTGGTTATTTAATGGCTGGAATTAAAGATGTGAGAAACTGTCGGGTTGGAGATACTATTACAGATTTTAATAATCCTGCTGAGAAACCTCTGCCAGGATATAAAAAAGTTCAGCCAATGGTATTTAGTGGGATGTATCCAACAGATAATAATGATTATAAAGTTCTCCAGGAAGCCCTGGAAAAATTACAGTTGAATGATGCAGCTTTATCTTTTGAATCAGAAACTTCTGAAGCATTAGGTTTTGGTTTTAGATGTGGATTTTTAGGTCTGCTCCATATGGAAATTGTTCAGGAAAGACTGGAAAGAGAATATGATTTGGATTTAGTTATTACTGCTCCAAGTGTTATTTATAAAATTAAAAAGAAATCCGGCAAAGAGTTTGAAATTGAAAATCCCTCTAACTTCCCTGAACAGAATGAGATAGAGACTGTTTCTGAGCCATTTGTCAAAACTAATATTAGTTCTCCTGAAGAATATATAGGAGCTATTATGAAATTATGCGAAGATAATAGAGGCGAATTTGTTAATATGAAATATATTGATGAGAATAGGGTAGTTATTAATTATCATATGCCGATGAATGAAATCATCACAGATTTTTTTAATCAGCTTAAATCCAGTACGAGAGGCTATGCAACTCTTGATTACGAACAGATTGGTTACAGAGAATCTGATTTAGTAAAACTGGATATATTAGTTAATAAAGAGCCAGTTGATGCTTTATCTACCATTGTCCATCGTGATAGCGCCAGAAGATTAGGAGAAAGTCTGGCCAGAAAATTAAAGGAAATAATTCCTCGTCATATGTTTAAGGTTCCTATTCAGGCTGCTATTGGTAATGATGTTGTTGCCAGAGTTAATATACCTGCTCAGAGGAAAGATGTTCTTCAGAAATGTTATGGCGGCGATGTTAGCAGAAAGAGAAAACTGTTAGAGAAACAAAAAGAAGGTAAGAAACGGATGAAACAGGTTGGGAGCGTTGAGATTCCTCAGGATGCATTTATGGCTGTTCTTGAGAGGAACGATGATGATTAACTCAAAACAAGAACTTTTAAATAAATTTAGAAAGAGAGGACTTTCTCTCTATTTTCACTTGCCTTTTTGTAAATCTAAATGTTCTTACTGTGATTTTTATTCACTGACAGGGAAGTCTGATTTGAAAGAAAAATATATTCAAGCATTAATTAACGAGCTGGAGTTATCAGGGGAGAGGTTTAGCAACTTATATCCAGAGCCTTCGACTATTTATTTTGGAGGAGGAACCCCCTCTCTATTTTCTCCAGCTGATTTTAATTTGATAATAGAAAAAGTTAAATCTTATTTTAGTTTAAAATTAGGATCAGAAATTACCATTGAATTAAATCCAGCTGACATCGTTTCCAAAGAAAGACTGATTGAATATAGAGAAGCCGGCATTAATAGATTTAGTCTGGGGGTCCAGTCTTTAAATGATGATGAGTTGAGGCTATTAGGCAGGCGTCATGATGGTAATAAAGCTAGAGAGGTTATTAGATATCTTAAAGAGATGGAAGTGAATTTTAGTATTGATGTAATCTCCAGTCTACCAGGCCAGGATAATTCTGATTATCTTGCAAGTCTTAAAGAATTGCTGAAATATAAACCTAACCATTTTTCAATTTATAATTTGCAATTGGAAGAAGGGACAGAATTATTTGATTCTGTTAATAATGGGAAGTTGCCTGAAATATCTGAAGAGGTAGATGCAATGAACTACAAAATGACTGATGAAATATTGAAAGCTGTTGGTTATAATCATTATGAAATTTCAAGTTATGCTCTGCCAGGCTATCAGTCTGCTCATAATAGTTCCTACTGGAGATTTATTCCTTATCTAGGTCTTGGACCTGGAGCTCATTCTTTTATTGAACTTAATAGAGTTGAGAATTTAAAAGATTTAGATTCATATGTTAGGTTAAGCACTAAAAATTCAGAACCAAGCAGAGAAGTTATTGAACTAGATATTCAGGATCTAAGAAGTGAATTTATTTTTTTAGGGTTGAGAATGGATCAGGGTATATCAAAGAGTGAATTTAGTGAACTATTTGGAGCTGCAATCGGCTCTTTTTATAATGATAGAATTAATAAATTAGAAGATGAAGGTTTGATAAAAAACTACGATAGAGTAATAAAATTAACAGATCAGGGCAAGTTATTTGCCAATAAAGTTTTTTTGACTTTTATTGACTAATTTGCCTTGACAAAAAAATATCAGTATGGTATTTTATAAATAGTTATTAGCACTCTCTAGTATCGAGTGCTAAACAGAGGTGATTAAGATGGTTGAGGAAATGTCAGAGAGAAAGATTAGAGTCTTAAAGACCATCATCCAGGAGCATATTTTAACTGCTGAACCGGTCGGGTCAAGAACTCTTGCCAAAAAATATGATTTTGGCTTTAGCCCTGCCACAATCAGAAATGAGATGGCCGATTTAGAAGAGATGGGGTTTTTAGAACAGCCACATACTTCAGCTGGACGTATCCCGACTGATATGGGATATCGTTTTTATGTTGATAGTCTAAAGAAGAGTGAATTAAATTCTCCACCTTCTATAGAGGTTTATCTTCAACAGCTGGCAAAAGAATATTCTGGAATTGAAGATGTTATGTCTGGTATGACAAGGTTACTTGCTAACTTGACACAATATACAGCTTTTATCAGTGAGCCGGCTTTTACAGAGAGCAGGGTTAATAGGATTCAGTTATTACCGGTCAGCAAAAAGAGATTGTTGCTGGTGGTTATAACTGATAATGGTCTGGTTAATAATAAAATAATCAACCTGAACAAAGATTTAGACGAGAAGCAATTAGAGGATTTAAATAAAATTCTAAATAAACGGTTAAAGGGTGTTCTAATTGAAGATATAGATCAGGAGTTTTTAAGTAATCTCCAGCTTGAATTACAACGGAGAATTAATTACACTGCAGAGATTCTTGAATCATTGCAGAAAGAGATGTCCAATATTTCAACTAAAAAAGGTATGAAAATCCATTTAGATGGGACATCATATATATTAGAGCAACCTGAGTTTAATGATATTAATCGTTTGAAAAAGGTTTTAAGAATTCTCGATAGAGAAGAAGAGCTGCAGAAAATATTAAATGATATCAATAATGATATTAATGATGAATTATCAATAAGAATAGGGGCTGAGAATGAGTTAGAAGATATGGAAAATTGTAGTCTGGTTCTGGCTAGATATCATATAGCCAGAGGTGCCAGCGGTCAGATTGGTATTATTGGTCCAACTAGAATGGAATATTCAAAAGTAATATCTTCAGTCGATCTGGCTGCTGAATTATTGAGTAAGTTAATTTCTAGTACAGGTAGGTGATAATTATGAGTTCTCAAAATGAAGAAATGAAAAATAAAAATGCAGAGGAAAATAACTCTGAGAATATTGAAGAAAGAGATGACACAATCGAATGTGAACTTCAGCCTGCAGAGATGCAGGAGAAGATAGAAAGATTAGAAGAACAGGTTGATAGCCTGGAAGAAGAGAATCAGAAATACCTTAATAAATTGAAACGTTCTCAGGCTGATTTTGCTAATTACAGGAGAAGAACTAGAGAAGAGAAGACAGAGCTTGCTATAAAATATAAGGTTGAGATAATAGAACAGATTCTTCCTGTTCTAGATAATTTTCAAAGAGCTCTTGCCAGTGGTTGTGAGGATGATGGGTTTTCTCAGGGGGTAGAGATGATTTATCGGCAACTCTGGACTGTTTTAAAACAGGAAGGAGTCAAGGAAATAGAAGCTGTTGGCGAAGAATTTGATCATAAATATCATGAAGCTGTTGAAAAAGTAGAAACTGATGAAGAAGAAGGAACTATTGTTGAGGAAGTTCAAAAAGGATATCTTTATAAAGATGTTGTTGTAAGACCGGCTATGGTTAAAGTCGCTGGTTAAAATATAAAAATGTTTTAAGGAGGATGTTATAATGGGTAAAATATTAGGTATTGATTTAGGAACAACTAATTCATGTATGGCTATTATGGAAGGTGATGAACCAACTGTAATTCCTAACAAAGAAGGTGGAAGAACAACACCTTCTGTTGTTGCCTATAATAAAAAAGGTGAAAGGATTGTTGGTGAACATGCTAAAAGACAGGCAATAACAAATTCAGATCAGACAGTACAATCTATTAAGAGAGAAATGGGTACTGATTTCAGGGTTAATCTTAAAGGTGAAGAATATACACCTCAAGAAATTTCTTCAATGATTCTCCAGAAGATGAAGATGGATGCTGAAGATTATTTGGGTCAGGAAATTGAAGAAGCTGTCATAACAGTTCCGGCTTATTTTAGTGATAGTCAGCGTCAGGCAACTAAAGATGCTGGTAAGATTGCCGGACTGGAAGTAAAAAGGATAATAAATGAGCCGACTGCTGCGGCATTAGCTTATGGTCTTGATGATGATAAAGATCAGACTATCTTAGTTTTTGACCTCGGTGGAGGAACTTTTGATGTTTCGATTCTTGAAATAGGCGATGGAGTCTTTGAAGTTGTTGCTACCAGCGGAAATAATAAGTTAGGTGGCGACGATTTTGATGAGAGAATTATTGATTATCTTGCCTCAGAATTCAAGAATGAATATGGCATAGATTTAAAGAAAGATAAGATGGCACTACAGCGTTTAAAGGATGCTGCTGAAAAAGCAAAGATTGAATTATCAAGTGTTAAAGAAACCAATGTGAATTTACCATTTATAACTCAGACTGATGATGGTCCAAAACATCTTGATATTGATATAACTAGAGCTAAATTTAATGAATTGACTGAGGATCTTGTAGAAAAGACAATGGAGCCGACCAGACAGGCCTTGAAAGATGCTGGTATTGGTAATGGGGAAATTGATGAAGTAATTCTTGTTGGTGGTTCAACCAGGATACCGGCTGTTCAGGAAGCTGTTGAAGAGCGTGTTGGAAAGGCTCCTAATAAGGGTATTAATCCTGATGAAGTTGTAGCCGTCGGTGCTGCAATTCAGGCTGGAGTTCTTTCAGGAGATGTTGATGATCTTGTTCTTCTTGATGTGACTCCATTATCTTTAGGTATTGAAACTCTAGGTGGTGTATTTACAAAATTAATCGATAGAAATACAACTATACCGACATCTAAAAGTAAAGTATTCTCAACTGCTGAAGATAATCAGACAACTGTAGATATCCATGTTCTTCAGGGTGAGAGAAAGATGGCCAAGCATAATAAAACTCTTGGACGTTTCCAATTAACTGATATTCCACCTGCACCAAGAGGAGTTCCACAGATTGAGGTTACCTTTGATATTGATGAAAATGGTATTGTCAATGTTTCAGCAAAAGATAAAGGCACTGGAAATGAGCAGAATATAACTATCAAGTCAGATAGTGGATTAAGTGAAGAAGAAATTGAAGAGATGGTAAAAGAGGCAGAAGAACATGCCGAAGAAGATAAGAAAAAAGTTGAAAAAATTGAAAAGAAAAATGAAGCTGAAGCAATGGTTCATTCTGTAGAAAAGACCTTAGATGAAGCCGGTGATGATGTTGATGATGCGCTGGTTGAAAAGGTCGAAAAAGCAAAAGAAGATCTAGAATCAGCCCTTGAAGGTGAAGAAATAGATATTGAATTAATTGACGAAAAGATGGAGACATTAACTGAAGAGATGACTGAGTTGAGCCAGGAACTCTATTCCAAACAGGAATCAGCTGAGCAGGCTGCGGCAGGTCAAGCTGGAGCAGAAGCGGCTGGAGAGCAACAAGATGCTGGCTCAGCAGATGATGATACTATCGATGTAGATTATGAGGAAGTTGATGAAGAAGATAGAAATTAATAAAAATGATTTACTGGTTAAAGGAGGGAGTCTTCTGCTCCCTTCTTTTAACTGTTTTTCTAACTGCAGGAAGGTGATTCTTTATGGCTAGCCAAAAAGATTATTATGATATATTAGGTGTCGATAGAGATGCCGATCAGAAAGAGATTAAAAAAGCATATAGAAAACTGGCAAAGGAATATCATCCTGACCGTAACCCAGATGATCCTGAAGCCAGCGAAAAATTTAAGGAGATATCAGAGGCCTATGGTATTTTAAGTGATGAAGATAAAAGGGCCCGTTATGATCAATATGGCCATGCCGGTATAGGCGATGATGATTTCAATTATGAAGACTTTGCCCAGGGAGGTTTTGGTGGTCTAGAAGACCTCTTTGAAATGTTTATGGGCGGAGGTTTTTCTGGAATGGGTCAGCGTTCCCAGAACAGAGCAACAAGAGGAAGAGATTTAGAGTATCGGATGGAGATTTCATTTGAAGATGCTGCCTTTGGTACTGAAAAGACTATTAGAATTCCAAGACAGGAGATCTGTCAGACCTGTGATGGTTCTGGTGCTAAGCCAGGAAGTAATGCTAGAACCTGCCCTAAATGTGATGGCAGTGGACAGATAAGAGTTAGTCAGAGAACTCCATTTGGGAATATGGCTCAGATCAAGACCTGTGATCGCTGCCAGGGTAAAGGCGAGATTATTGATGATCCCTGTCCTGATTGTAATGGAGAAGGCAGAGTAAATCGGAGAAGAGATATAAAAGTTGAAATACCTGCCGGCATTTCCAGTGGTCAGAGAATCAGGCTATCTGGTAAAGGTGGTGCCGGTCAACGTGGCGGTCCATCAGGAGATCTCTTTGTTAGAGTAGATGTTAAACCCCATGACTTATTTGAACGGAGAGGTGACGATGTTTATTACGAACTGCCAATAAATTTTGTGCAGGCAGCCCTGGGAGATGAAATTCAGGTTCCAACCCTGGAGGGAAAAGTTAAACTAAAAATTCCTGAAGGCACCCAACCTGGAGATAGTCTTAGGCTTAAAAATAAAGGTATAAATCACCTCCGCTCCAGCGGTCGTGGCGATCAGTATATTAAGATTAAGGTTGTTATTCCAAAGACCCTTAATTCTGAACAGAAAGAACTACTCCAGAAGTTTGCCAAGATAAGTGGAGATGAGATTAACCCAGAAAGCAAAAGTTTTTTTAGTCGGGTGAAGGATGCCTTTGGAGGTAACTAATGAAATATATAGCTTATCATTTAAAACTGCCGTTAGAATTTGAGGCTATCGGCGAGGAATTATACTCTCAGGTCTTTCCTGAGGGGTTTCTTGTTGAGAGCCTTTCTGACGGCAGAATTTTATTTTCTGGTTATATTAAGGAGACTGCCCCTATTAAAAATAATGAGGCTAAACCTTATGATAAATATTGGTTAAAGCTTAATTATTACTTAAATAAAAGAAATTTAAATTATACTTTAAAAAGAGAGCTATATCAGGAAAAAAATTG
>SLSL01000213.1 GCA_007130465.1 Halanaerobiaceae bacterium
TATATCTTAATAACAGCCTATACGAGTAAAGGCAACTGGCTTAAATTCTTCCTAGGTGCCAGAAAAGAATCTCTAATCAACTCAGAACAGGCGGTTAAATAATGGCTATAAACTCTCAGGAAATAATCGATGAACTAAAATCAGTAATTTCAGGCAGAACCTTTGATGCAGTTCTACCTCCTCTAGTCTTTGTTTTGACTAACAATCTCGTTAATATAAATATAGCAGCAATTTTAGCATTAAGTCTGGCTGCCCTTATGGCCCTGCGCCGGTTTATTAAAGGTGAAAACTTGTTTTATGCCCTGGGTGGTCTGGTAGGAACAGCAATAGCAGCCAGCCTGGCTTTAATATCCAGGACCGCAACTGGCTATTTTATACCTGGCATTATAACCAGTATCCTAATTCTTATTATTGCTCTGATTAGTTTAATCATTAAAAAACCTCTGGCTGCCTGGGCCAGTCATCTAACCAGGGGCTGGCCCCTGGAATGGTTCTGGCGGGATGATATCAAACCAGCCTATCTGGAAGTTACAATCTTTTGGGCAGTCTTATTTGCAATCCGCTTAACAGTCCAGCTTATCCTATTTAGGGCAGGAGATGCCACCAGGCTTGCCTGGGCAAATACTCTCCTTGGCTGGCCAGTCACAATTTCGGTCCTTATTCTAAGTTATATCTATGGTATCTGGAGACTAAAAAAGCTAGGTGGGCCAGGAGTCGATGAATTCAAGGAAGATAAAGAACCCCCCTGGGATGGCCAGAAGAAGGGCTTCTAAAAAATTTATAGCCCCAGCCAAGTCCCCTTAAAAATAAGTTTAATATAACTGTTTAATTAATATAAAACCTTAAATAATAACTTAACCTTACAGGAGTTGATGATCATAATGGCTAAATTCAAAGACTTTCTAAAACTTGACATAAGAGTAGGAGAAATTATCTCAGCAGAAAATTTTGAAGAAGCACATGACCCGGCCTATAAACTGGAAATCGATTTTGGCCAGGAAATAGGTATAAAACAGTCCAGTGCCCAGATTACAGAGCATTATCAGCCAGCTAATCTAATCGGCAAGCAGATTCTGGCAGTCGTTAATTTCCCACCAAAACAGATTGCCAGTTTCATCTCTGAGGTCCTGGTTCTTGGAACCTATTCTGAAGATGGCGTCATCTTAATTACAACTGACAAAGAAGCCAAAAAAGGCGATAAGCTGGGCTAAAAAAATCCCCGCCAGTTCAGGCGGGGTATAAAATCTAAATCTTAATTACAATATTTATCTCTTTTATCTGTTTTTGCTATAGAATAACATTAAGAACAGGTGCTTCAGCTACTTCAAGGTCGATCTGAGCAAAACTTTCTTCGACCTCTAACTGATAACCAAAATCATCATCCATTTCTTCAAAGTCTTCCTCATCTGGCACACCACAGGCTGCAACAGCAAATACAACCAGTACCATTATAAGACTAAACGCAACAGCTTTCTGTAATTTAGTCATCATTTACACCTCCCCATCTGTTTTTGTGATTCTTTATTATAATACTAGTATAGATTATAATTATGTAAAATATATGGACTTTTCATAGAGTAATATTAAAATAATCAGGGAAGATATGTGAAATAAAAAGACCGGCCAGCAGTTATATCTGCCAGCCAGCTCATATTTAATCTTATTCTTTTTCAGTATCAACCTCAGGCTTAACCTCAGCTTTTTTCTCCTTGGCCAGTTTCTTATTCAACATTAACTGCTCTTTTCTTGATGCAAAACCATCTGAAACCTGAGGGTCGAAATGGATATCCATCTGAGGATAAGGTATACCAATTCCAGCCTCATCAAACCTTCTCTTAACATCTTCATGCAAGTCAAAATTAACATTAATTACATCTTTACTCTTTACCCAGACTCTGGTAAAAATATTTACAGAACTATCAGCATGTTCTCCAACTCTAACTACCGGCTCAGGATCTGATAGAATTTTATCATTGCCAGCAATAATATCTTTAATAATATCCTTTGCCTCTTCAAAATCATCGTCATAGCCTATACCGAAGACAAGATCAACTCTTCTTTCCTCATTCGAACTAAAGTTAGTTATACTATTATTAGCCAGTGAACCATTTGGAATATAAACCCTTTTATTATCTCTAGTATTCATTATTGTATATAAGAGCTGAATCTCAACAACTTTCCCCATATGATTACCAGTATCAATGAAATCTCCTACCTTAAAAGGATGAAAAATTAATAAGAGAACACCACCTGCAAAGTTTGCCAGACTTCCCTGCAGAGCAAAACCGACAGCAAAACCGGCTGCACCTAGAATTGCAATAAATGATGTCATCTCAATGCCAACAGTGGAAGCAGCAGTAATAACTAAAAGTATAATTAAAACTACTTTTAATAAAGCGACTGTAAATCTTGTTAGAGTCGGTTCAAACTTATTCTCTAAACCCTTTTCTGCCATCTTTACGATAAATTTAATTAAAAACCAACCAACAAAGAACAGAATAACCGCAAAGATAAATCTCAAACCATAAAATGAAATTAATTCAACAAGATTAGATGCCTGCATTAAACCCCTCCTCTATAAAAATAATCATTTTCTTATTTTAACTAACTAAATTGTATCATAATATTTACAAATTTTAAATAGGTAAAATAAAAGAGGGCAGCCTGACAAAAATCAGTTCAACTAAGCA
>SLSL01000174.1 GCA_007130465.1 Halanaerobiaceae bacterium
AACTACATTTTCAGCCTGTGGACCACGGTCAGTTTCAACAATTTCAAATTCTACTTCCTGACCATCTTCAAGATTTTTAAATCCATCTTCTTCAATGGCTGAAAAATGAACAAAAACATCTTCTTCTTCGCCTTCACGTTCAATAAAGCCAAAACCTTTTTTAGTATCAAACCATTTTACATTTCCTGTGTAAATCATTAAACTTATTCCTCCTAAATTTAATCTATTTTTTATCCAATATAAGACTAACATAATTTTATTGGTATTTCAAGTAAATTTAATTATTAATTTTCTATATTATTCTTAAACCAATCAATTATATCATCGGACTCATATAATGGTTCTCCATCTATAAATAAACATGGAACCTGAACTTTTCCTCCATGTTCTTTTAAAAACTCCCTTGACTCATCAACCTGATTTAACTCAATTAATTCAACATCAATATTTTTATCTTCTAGATAATCAAAAACCTTAATGCAAAACGGACAATTTTCCAGATAATATAATTCTAATTTACTCATGATATACCTCCAATATTATGACTTTTATAAGAAATAATTAAATGTTTGAAAAACCAAATTAATCTGAGCTATCCAATAAAACAATACTAAAACCATTGAAAAACCAATATAAAACTCTAGCCCTGATGATTCATCTACATTATTGTAATAAATTATAACAGATACAAGAGATGAAATCAAAATAGGAATTAACAATCTTGTCGGTGGATTATCAGGGAAAAATAAAAAATTTAAATTTCCTCGAAATATAATTCTAATGAAAATAAAAATAATAGAAGCAATAAATGCAAAATATCTTTTGTTAAACAATAATTCTTTTTTAGTATATTTAATAATATAATATAACCCAAATGCAGCTAAAAAAGCCAGTGTTAAATAATGAATACTAAATATCATTGGTAAAAACGGCAAGAGAAAATAATATAAAAATATAGTTAATGGATTAATATCAAATTCTTCTCTGGCAAGACCTAATATTGTTGAAATAGCAGGATTGTATTCTTCACTATTGCTTGAATAATATAAAGTTCTCTGTCCACCTTCTATTCTCAACCAGCTTAATAAAACTTCATCATTATTATTTGATAGCCGGGGCTGAGAGACAAATTTATGAATTGGAAATAAAGTTTTTCCTGCTATTTTTTCACTAATAGGATCATTTGATTCAGTCAATTTTACACCTTTATCAGGTTCAACTTCATTGATGTAAGTAAAATAATTTGTGCCATTTATATTTAAAATGTTAGGCTCGGAATTATAAAATCCTGTTACATCTTTTAAATCTTTTACTGAATAATCTAATAAATCGATATTAGAGTAATAAACTGCCCTGGCTCTACTATCAGAATCAAAGTAATTCCAGTAAATATAAAGATCTTCTTCATCAATAATATAGTCAGGTCTATCTCTTCTATCTCGTATTTGAGATCTTTCTATTTCTATTGAATTACCTAAAGTAAAAGTTTCTTCATCAATTACATTTAATGTAACAAGATATCTATTATTGTTTGTACTTGATCCAGCATAATAGCCTCTTTCATCCATATCACTCGAAATAATATACAATTCATTATTATTTATAACAGAAACAGGATGTCTTGAATCATACTCACCAATTATAAATTCAGGATTTGCATTGATTATTCCATCATTAATATTGTATTTAATTGTACCAATTTGATAACTATTATTTATCTCATCAATTCGATGATGCCAGCTTAATAAAATACTTGAGTTATCATAATCTAAACTTAAACCGCCAGCATTATATAAATCTTCAATTAAAGTTTCTTCTGATAATAGTTCAAATGATTCATTGAAGCTTAATTTATTTAATTTCATATTTCGTCCAGATCCAGATAAATAAAAGATTAGTTCTTTATTATCAAAATTATAATGATTAATATTCCTTAGTGATTCTTCTTCAAAAACAGTACTTTCTTCAATTAACTCACCTGACCTATCAAAAAAAGATAGTTTAATCTTATCATTCTCTGATCCCCTATCTATCCATAAAACTTCAATATTTTCATTGTTACCGATAATCTTATATTCTCTTGAATATAAATTTTCAATTAACTTATTTGGATATGACCAATCCTGGGTTGCTAAAAGTGGGACTTCCTCAGGATTATTAGTATTATACCAGTAATGATAAACAGAAAAACCGCCTATTAAAATTAAAGAAATAAGAAAAAATAAAATCAAATACTTATATCTTGTTTTCAAATTCAATCCCTCCCCTTTTTAAATTATAAACAGGAATTCACCATTTTTTCTTGAATATAAGATATAACCGCATAAGTTTCGTAAAATTTAACTTAGACGAAGGAGTGCATATATTATGTCAAAAAATATAAGTTTTTTAGATGCAGTTGATAGATTTAAGAACCATCTTTTAGTTGAAAGAGGTTATTCAGAATTAACTATCAAAGAATATAATCATGACTTATTTCTTTTTCTTGATTTTTTAGAAGATAAATATGATTTCAAAGAAAATTTCCTGGTTCAGAAAATAGAAAAGCATCAGGTGATAGAGTTTTTAGGGAACATTATTATTATTCAGGAAAATTCACCAGCTACTAGGAATAGAAAACTCTATTCACTAAGATCGTTTTTTAAATATCTAGTT
Organism: Halanaerobiaceae bacterium; assembly: GCA_007130465.1. Lineage (GTDB taxonomy): Bacteria > Bacillota > Halanaerobiia > Halanaerobiales > Halarsenatibacteraceae > Halonatronomonas. The sequence continues at coordinate 2,656 of SLSL01000174.1, forward strand.
AGAAATGAATTCCTTGATAGCAGCCCTGCTGCAAGTATTCAGGCAAGCAAAACTGAACAGAGAGCAGAACCAATTTACTTAAAAATGAATGAAGCTAAAAAATATATTAAGGCTATAGAAAATTCAGAGTGCAATAATAAATTAAGAGATTTAGCAATAGTTAAATTATTTTTATATGGTGGATTAAGAGTTTCTGAACTGGTTAATTTAGATCTACCTGATATTGACTTTGATGATGAGTCTATTAAATTCTACGGTAAAGGCAATAAAGAAAGATATGTCCCTTTACATAATGATGTTATTGAGTCAATCCTGGATTATTTACCCTTAAGAGATAATATAGAAATTAAGAAACCTAAAGATGATGAAGCCTTATTTTTATCAAATCAAGGGCGAAGAATCTCAATTAGAACAATCCAAAAATTTGTTAAAAAATATGCGAAAATTGCCGAACTAAGACAGGCAAGTAAAATCACCCCCCACAAATTACGTCATACATTTGCAACATCATTATATCATCAGACTAAAGATTTAAAAGTATTACAGGACTTATTAGGACATGCAAGCATTTCAACAACACAAATCTATACCCATACTGACGCACGTCAGAAAAAAGACGCCATCGATAACATGGAAGATTTTTAAGAAACATAATATACAGAAGGTCTATTTCTGCCAGGTTGAGGGTATAACTCCATTAAAGTATAAACCTTATCAGGCAGACCAATTTCATGTTTAATGTTTAAAGAGCTTAAAACTTTTGAGTCAAGTGGAAAATCATGAGTATACTTACCATGGCATAAATTTTCAATTAGTCTTTTAATTTCATCATCTTCCATTTTGTCAGCTAATATTGAGCTCAAAAAGTTTTCTAATTGAACAACTGCCTTTCTTGCTACATCTCCGTATATAAGAGTCTCATCGTCAATATCAGCCATTTCTTTAGACTCTATCACCTGCAGGATGGATTCGGCAGGGTAGCCAGCTATCTGAGGATCTACAGGGCCTAAAACAGCATTTTCATCGATAATAATTTCATCGGCAGCAAGGGCTATTAAAGTGCCTCCTGACATAGCATAATGAGGCACAAGGACCCTTACTTTAGCAGGATGACGATTTATTGCCATGGCTATCTGTTCAGCCGCAAGAACTAATCCACCAGGAGTGTGTAAAATTAAATCAATAGGTCTTTCTCTATCAGTTGATCTAATTGCTCTTAAAACTTCTTCAGAGTCTTCAATATTGATATAACGGGTAAAGGGTATGCCTATAATACTCAAGATTTCCTGCCTGTGAATTAATGTTATAACTCTAGTATCTTCATCTTTCTCTATAGACTTTATCATTTTAGTTCTTTTGTAGTTTAAATTATAATTTTTTAAGATCGGAATTAAAATCATTAAAATAAATATTACAAGAAAAAATAATCCCCATGACATATAACCACCTCCAGTCTGTCTAAGTTTTCAAAATATAATAAAATTTCTATATAAAAAAATGGTGGTGAGAGGCAGAATTGAACTGCCGACACGGGGATTTTCAATCCCCTGCTCTACCAACTGAGCTATCTCACCATAATTATGAAAAATATTTAATTTCTGCAAGATAATATTACCATATTATTTTGCTAGAATCAAGTATAATTGACTTAAAAAAGAAACTAAAATTGACGGAAAATAAAAAATAAAAAAACTTTAAAAAAACCCTTGACGGCAACCATTTTTTTAGATATACTAGTAATTGTGTTGACGGGCTGTGGCGCAGTTTGGTAGCGCACCTGTTTTGGGAACAGGGGGTCCTGAGTTCAAATCTCAGCAGCCCGACCATTTTTTTGCCCTCATCGTCTAGGGGTCTAGGATACCAGGTTTTCATCCTGGCGACAGGGGTTCGAATCCCCTTGAGGGTACCATTTTTATAAATATAATATTGGAGGGGTGCCCGAGTCTGGCTAAAGGGAGCAGACTGTAAATCTGCCGGCGAAGCCTTCAAAGGTTCAAATCCTTTCCCCTCCACCATTTTAACTTCAGCTAGTCAGCTGAAGTTTTTTATTTAAAAATAGATAAAACTGGCAGTTTAAAAATACTGCCAGCAAATAAAATCTTAATTAATTTTATTAAGCCCCTGTTCTAAATCATAGATAATATCATTTACATCTTCAATGCCAACTGAAAGTCTGATTAAACCGTCTGTAATGCCTGCAGAACGTCTCTCCTCTTCAGGAACAACATAATGAGTCATCGAAGCTGGATGTTGGATTAAAGTATCTACATCGCCTAAACTTACTGCAAGAATACATAAATCAAGAGAGTTTAAAAGTTTCTTGCCTTCTTCAATTCCTCCATTTAATTCAAAGGACATCACTCCACCAGGACCTTTCATCTGTTTTTCTCCTAAATCAAAATGAGGATGATCTTTCAAACCAGGATAATAGACAGATTCAACAGCTGGATGATCACTTAAAAATTCAGCAATAACTTTTGCATTTTCTGTTATTCTATCCATTCTTACAGACAAAGTCTTTAAACCTCTAAGTAACAAAAACGTATCAAAAGGAGCTATTATTCCTCCAAAATCTTTAACTGTAGTTTCCCTAAAAGAATTTAATAAATCTTCAGGTCCACAAATTATACCTGCTATAGTATCGCCATGTCCCCCTAAAAATTTAGTAGCACTATGAATGATAATATCAATTCCGAACTTAGCTGGTTTCTGGAGATAAGGAGACATAAATGTATTATCTACTACTGTTATTATATTCTCACCTGCAATATCTGATAACTCAGATAAATCTACTAAATTCATAGTTGGATTTGATGGAGTTTCAGTATAAATAATTTTTGTATTATCCTGGATAGCATTTTTGACATTATCAAGCTCAGACATATCAACAAAAGATACATCAATATTCCATTTAGGTAATAATTCAGAAAAAAGTGAGAAAGTACAGCCATACAACGTCTTGGAAGCTATCATATGATCTCCTGCTTCCAGAAGCCCCATAACTGTTGACGAAACTGCAGCCATACCAGAACCTAATGCTATTGCTGATTCCGTCTCCTCTAAATTAGCCATTTTTTCTTCTAAAGCCGTCTGGGTCGGATTACCAAGCCTGGTATATATATAACCTGGTTCCTCACCTGCAAACCTTCTGCCACCCTGTTCAGCATCATCAAAAACAAAGGTAGAACTTTGATATATTGGCACCCTTAAGGCACCTGTCTGTGGGCATGGATCCTCACCAGCATGGACAGTTCTTGTGTTAAAATTCCATTCTTTTGTCATAAATTCAGCCCTTTCATGGTAAATTATAATTGAAAAGTTTCTTCAACAACCTGCCCGCTACCACCAAGAGGACCTACTTCTTCTTCTCCATACTCAACCGATATGGCGGCTGCATTTCCAACTCTAATCAATACTTCTGAATCTGGTTCATATTCAAGAATATCACCATCATTAATAATACCTTCAAACTCAGTTTCGCCATCAACCACTACCCTTATCCAGCTTTCACCAGTGGCGATAACATTAAAGAATGATGGAGTTTCATCTATTTCATCATCAGCAGATTCCTCCGATTCTCCATTATCCTCTTCCAAATCTTCCTGCTCAGAAATCTCTGCAATATCAACTTCATCTTCTAAATCTACTATTGTTTCTTCATCAGGCTGGATGCTATCATCATCTAAATCAGTAGGATCAATCCCGGTTTCCAATAAATTATCACTATCAGCGTCAGACTCGCCTTCATCGTCCTCATCATCTTCTGTTACCAGATATAATTCATCTACTGAATCATCCTCATCAATAACTTCCTCTTCAATCTGCTGGTCAACTTCAGTGAAGCCATTATCTCCATTATTCATAACTAATAGATTATATCCTACTACCCCACCAAATAAAATAATGATTAATAGGATAATCATTACCTTTCCAGTAACTCTAGATAGCAAATTAAAAATAGTTGTTTTTTTACTCTTTTTAGTTCTCCTTTTTCGTCCAAGACTCTCTTCTTCAACACCAGTTAACTGCTGATCAAGTTGGTATTCTTCTAAAATCTCATCTTTATCAATACCTAAATAACTAGCATATGTTTTTAAAAAAGCCTTTTCATAAACCTTTCCAGGAATCTTACTGAAATCATCATTTTCAAGAGCTAAAATATATTTTTTCCTAATCTTAGTCGATTTACTTGCTTCTTCAATGGTTAATCCTTTTTCTTTTCTAGTCTCTTTTAAAGTTTTTCCAACGGCCAAAAGTATGACCCCCTCCCATTTTACTCAAAACTATTAATAGAATACATGTAATTATCAAGCTTGACTTTAGAACCTTCATTAATATCTTCTGTTAATTCAACCAAGAGATCAAAATCCTTATAAGAAACATCTGTCTCTCTAATTAGAAGTTCTGGATGTTCAATAATTTTTAATAAAGGCTTATTTAGAAATTCTCTAATAAACCTTACATGATCAGCTGAAGCCCTCCTAAAAGTTGTAATAGCATCGATAATAAATACCGTCTCACTATTTAAAATATTTTCAGGGACAGAAGTTAAAGTAGTCTGTCTTAGTAATGTAGTAGATAGTAATTTCCAGTGTTTATTAGAATGCACAGCTGCTGCAATAGCTGTTTCAGTCTTACCAATTCGAGGATTACCTTTAATACCAATTAATATCTCCTCATTATTAATTATATAAAAGCTTAAGAAATCTATCAATAACTCTAAATCCTGCCTGGAAAATAAATAACTATCTTCTTTAAATCTAGAAGAAACCTTTTTCCCATGTTTTAGAGCTAAAAAATCTTCTAATTGAGGTGTTCTAAGACCAGTAATCTCAAGTTCTTTAACCGCTCCTAAAGCATTTAACAGTCTTTCTTTAACCTCTGGTTCTTCTATTTCTAATAAAAGGCCCCGATAATAATTTTCTATACTGGCAATTGTCTTGATATTAATCTGTAATAAACCTAATAAAGAGGCTAAATCACCTAATAATCCAGGCCTATTTTTAATTATTTTATATTCCATATATAATGTTTCCATACTATTGCCTCTCTCTATTATATTCTATACTAAGCATAGATAATCCTCTTTTAAATTTTAAACTGGCCTTATAGTTAGAAATTAGTCCTCTAAATAGTTTTCAAGTTCGTCTTCAGTAATTAATACCTCTCTTGGTTTACTGCCGACATAAGGACCGACTATCCCCATCTCTTCCATATTATCAATTAATCTTGCCGCCCTGGAATGGCCAATATGGAGTCTTCGCTGTAACATTGAAATTGAGGCCCGATACTCGACTACAAGCCTAATAGCATCCTCTAAAAGCTCATCCTCTTCATCATCAAGATTTAATTCCAGTTCTTCAAAATCATCTTCATCAATATAAAAATCAGGATCAACCTGATTGCTTAAAAAATTCACCAGATTATTTATCTCCTCATTATCAATAAATGCCCCCTGCACCCTAAATGGCTTTTTAGCACCAACTGGATGAAATAACATATCTCCATTGCCAAGAAGCTTTTCTGCTCCTCCAGTATCGAGAATAGTCCTGGAGTCAGTTGCTGAAGATACTGCAAATGATATCCTACTAGGAATATTAGCTTTAATAAGTCCTGTTATTACATCAACAGACGGCCTCTGGGTTGCTATTACAAGATGAATACCGGCAGCCCTGGACATCTGAGCAAGTCTGCAGATTGCATCTTCAACATCACTTGCTGCAACCATCATCAGGTCAGATAATTCATCAATAATAACAACAATATATGGCAGGGGATCATCTGACTTCTTATTATATGATTCAATACCCCTGGACCCTGTTTCAGCAAAGAGATCATAACGTTCCTCCATCTCCTTGACAATTAATTGTAAAGTTGAAGCAGCTTTTTTGCAGTCAGTAACAACTGGACTGAATAAATGGGGAAGCCCATTAAAATTAACTAATTCAACCTTTTTAGGATCAATCAATAAAAGTTTTAATTCATCTGGAGAATTCTGATATAAGAGACTGGCAATAATACTATTAATACAGACACTCTTACCTGAACCAGTGGCGCCTGCCACCAGTAGATGGGGCATCTTGCCTAAATCAGCAACAACTGCTGAACCATCAACTGCCCTACCAAGTCCGAGATTTAATCTGGTATCAGGACTGGCAAATTTATCGCATTCAACAATCTCTCTAAACCGCACCATCGATGGTCCCTGATGAGGAACCTCTATTCCGATAGCAGATTTCCCTGGAATAGGCGCTTCAATTCTAACATCATGGGCAGCCAGAGATAGAGCTATATCATTGGATAAATTAACAACCTTACTGACCTTTACCCCGACTTCAGGCTGAATTTCATATCTTGTAATAGTTGGCCCATGGGTCACATTAACAACTGAAGCTTCTACACCAAAATTATTTAAAGTTTTCTCTAACAACCGACTTTTATCCTCAACCTGATCCCTATCAACACTGCTCTTTTTCAGAAGGCGGCTATGAGGGTCCTGGTAATTCTCGATACTCTTACTTTTCTTCTTATTACCGGATTTATTATCTTCAACTGAAAAGACTTCAAAATCATTATAATCATCATCCCAGTCAGGAAAATAGTTTTTTTCAATTTCATCTTTTATATTTTGGGATTCCTGGATATTCTTCTTATTTTTAGTAACAGCTTCAAACTCAGGTAGAGCATTATTACTGTCATTGACGGCTCCAAAATCTTCTTCTTCTCTAACCTGTAATTCAGTTGATTGGTCTCCCTGTCTGGAATCTTCTTTAGCTTTATTTCGGTTTTTAATCTTATTAAAAAGAGTTAGTGGGGATTTCAAAAAGCTAATAACAAAACCTGCCAAACTCTTTATCTTACCAATATAATTAACTGAACTAATCTGTCTAAATACTTCAGAAATCCTGGCCTTAATCATTCTATATAAATCAGTAAGATAAATATCAAAGAATAATAAAATACCTATCAGACCAAAGGCAGTTAAAATTAGCTGAGCACCAGTCATTCCAAAAATCATTTTAAAGAAATAAGCAAGGCTGCCACCGATCAGGCCACCGCCATCACCTATTAAACCGGCTGTAAAGATACTTTCGTAATCCTGAACGATATGATAAATAGTAATAAATGATATAAATGCAATAATAAAACCTGGTATCTTGCTTTTATAATTATAGTCATCATCAAAGACTAACTTATAGCCAATAATAACAAAAACCACAGGTATGGCTACTGCAGAATTACCGACAAAAAACCGATAAAAATCAGCTACTAAACGGCCAACTATACCGGCTGCACCACCATAAAGAGCAACTCCACTAAAAATACCCCAGGCTACTGATAAAATACCTGCAATCTCCTTTTTTCTTTCTCCAGGCTTTAAAATTCCTGACAGCATAATATCCTCTCCTACAAATATCTGTTCTATATACTAATTCTCTTTAAATGCTTTAATTCCTGCATATTTAGTAAAACCAGTAACTAAGTGATTATTCATGACCATATCAGGTAGATTCTAAATGTATAAATATACAATTATTCTATATAACCCTCTCCTTACCCGACAGTTACCTGGTAGTATCTCTTAACATATTTCACAAACTTTTTACAGATTAAATATTCATATTTATGTAATAAAAATACATTAGTTCTCTATTTATTACTAAAGAGACAGGCAGACTGCCTGTCCCTTTATTCTTTAATTATTAATTAGATCATACCTGCATTATAATAGGTAAAATCATTGGATTTCTCTTAATCTGTTTATAAATGTAGTTATTCAAGGAATTTTTAATAGTCTTTTTCAGAACAGACCATTCAGTAATTCCTTTTTCTTCACATTCTTTTAAAGCATCACTTACACGATTAGTAGCATCTTCAATAAGTTTTTCAGATTCTCTGATATATACAAAACCTCTGGTAATAATATCAGGGCCTGACTGGATATTACCATCGCTATCAATCGTTACAACAACAATAATAATTCCATCTTCAGATAAAGTTTTCC
>SLSL01000206.1 GCA_007130465.1 Halanaerobiaceae bacterium
AAGGGATCGGAAAAATATCAAGACTGGTAATATACTTATAGCCGAAATAAGTTGAGATAATTTACTCCTGGCCCCGGCCTGGAGATTGGCAAAACTTTTTGTCATTGAGCCAGAGGTCATAAAACCTCCATAAAAAGAGCAGGCTATATTAACAAAACCCTGATTTAAAAATGCTTGATTAAAATCTATATCCTGGCCTGTTTTTAACTTTAATGCCTTAATCGTACTTAAGGTATACATCAAACCTAACAGCGCCGTAGATAAAGCTGCTGACCAGTAATTAAGCATAAAACTGCTTTCAAATTCAAATAGGTTAAAAGTTGGTACTCCAGGTGGAAATGCTCCAGCCACCTCTAAATTACTCTCCCAGCCTAGAAAATAAACAAGAATAACTGAAATAGTCATAGGTATGAGATAAGCTATATCGGCTTTATATCTTTTGATAAAAATTATAAGAATTAAACTGAGGCTGGAAATTATAATGGCATGGATATTAATCTCATTTATATTAATTATAAAATAATAGAATTCCATAAATATATTTGATCCAGAAGGATGTTGAAAACCAAAGAAATATCCTAACTGTCCACTAATAATAAGAATTCCCACGCCGGTTAAAAGTCCATTAATCACTGACCTAGATATATACTTGACTAACTCACCTAATTTTAGTAAGCCTGTTAACATCTGAATTATACCAATCATAAAAGTAAACAATAAGACTGCCTGGAGATAATTTTCTTCTGGTATCCCTGAAAGAACACTGGCTATAGCCAGTGATGTTATATTAGCAGGTCCGACTATTAAATATTTAGAAGAAGTTAAGATAGAAGCTGTAATCATTCCAATAATTGCAGAATATAAACCATAAACCGGGGGCAGACCAGCAATTAAAGAATAGGCCATTGTCTGTGGTAGAACTAAGGCAGTTACAGAAAGGCCAGATACAAAATCGGCTTTTATATCAGCTGTAGATTTTGGTAAACCAGTGAGTAGATTAGATTTAATTTTTTCTTTGATTTTTAAACTCATATAAAATAATCACCTGATATTTTCAATTTAATATTTATTCTTCATCTATAGTATTATAACATATTAATATTTGAAAACAACTTCTTTGAAAATTTATATTTAAATCCTTAATTTTTTGCTCTAATCAGAGGTTATATTTTTTTAATATTATAAAGGAATTTGTAGATTAATGTAGAATTAAGTATCATAAATAATTTTTTAAATTTAAAGAAAATTTAAAAAGGAGGTGTGTTAGTTTATTAGGGGGATGGTCATAAAAACAAGGAGGAAAATAATATGAAAAAGAAAGTTTTATTAAGGATAGGCCTATTTGCTTTTATAGCGATTTTTGTATTTGCTCAATTTGGACTGGCTGCTGACTATGAGATGGCAATTGCTCATTATTCAATTACTGACCCGGTTGAACAGGGGATGCAGGCCTCATTATTGTACTTTAAAAATATGGTTGAAGCCAGAACTGATGGTAATTTAGAAGTCACAATTTATGGAGATGGAGTGCTTGGAACCCCGGAAGAATATACAAGAGAAGCGATTAGAGGAAGGACCGTTCAATCAGCAATACTTTATGCCGGCTCATTTTCATCCTTTTATGATAAATATCAGTTAATGACCTCTCCATTTTTATTCACAGATTACAGAACAGCCTGGAATTTCTTTGAAAGTGATTACTTTGCTGATTTCATGGACGAGGCTAGAAAAGAGACCGGCCTTAGATATTTAGGAATCTATGATGATGGTGGAGGTTTAGTAGCTTTTACAAATAGCAGAAGATTAATTCAGACTCCAGATGATATGGAAGGTTTATTAATTAGAACAGAAGAAAATCCAGCTCATATTGCCATGATTGAAGCACTTGGTGCTCAGGCAGTACCTCTCTCCTGGGGAGACGTTGTAACAGCACTGGCCAGTGGGGTAGCAGAAGGTCAGTTTAATGCTCCATCAGTTAATAACTATGCTCAGTTCTGGGAAGTTACAGAATATACATCCTGGATACCATTTGTTTATAATACTGCTGTCTGGACAGTTAGTGATGAGTGGTTTAAAGATTTACCAGTAGAATATCAGGAAGTTATCTTAAATACTGCCCAGGAAGCCATGGTAGTTGCCAGAGGTGTAGATACCCAGCGTTCACAATTATACTGGGTAGAAGATTCTGAGAAATATGAAGATTCATATATGCCAACTCCAGAGGTCCAGGAAGAATGGGCTGAAATCTTAAGGCCAGCTTTTTATGAGTGGATTACTGAAGATTTTGGTATTGATCCAGATTTAGTCGATGAATTTTGGGAAGCTGTAGAGCAAGTTAGCAGAGATGTTGATGAAGATATCTTCAATAGACTTGGTAGAGAATAATTAGTGATAAAATTTAATTAATTGATTAATCAATTCCTCCGCTTCATTTTTAGTGAGGCGGAGGGTTTAAAATATTGGGGGTGGCAAAAATGTTGAAAACATTTAAAAAAATTAGCGATATTGCTGATAAAATTTCTCTATTTATTGCTTCTTTAATGGTTTTAGGCATCTTATCTGTATCAATTTATGGAGCATTTATGAGATATATTATGAATAGCCCTGTTCCCTGGCCCCTTCCAGTTGGCAGATTATTAATGATCTGGTCGGGATCGATTGGGATTGCTGCAGCATTAAAGCGAGGTCAACATATGGGGGTCGATGGCTTTATAATTAGATTTCCTGAAAAAGTTGAAAAAACAATTAGGTATATTGGTTTTGGCTTTGTATTTATTTTTGTCTTAACTTTATTCTGGTACGGAATTATGGAAACTTATTATGCCAGAGATCTTTATATGTTAACAGCTAGAACTAGAATTAGTTATAGGTGGTTAAATGCCGCTATACCATTTGGTGCATTTATTCAACTTTTACATCTTCTCTCTGCTCCATATGTTGTAAAAGAGTTTATGGAAAAAGATTATACAGAAACAGATATTAAATCAGACGGTAATATTGGTTTATAAGAGAAAAGAGAGGAGGTTTTTAATATGATGATTACAGTTCTTATTGTATTTTTCTTTTTAATAATATTAGGAGTTCCAATAGCTTATACAATTGGCCTTGCAGGTATGTGGGGTTTATTTTTAAGAGGAGGCATGGACTTTTTATCCATAGTACCAACCAGGTTATTGGCTGGACTTTCAGATTTTATACTTATATCAATTCCTTTATTTATTTTATGTTCAGAACTTCTAAATAGAAGTGGTATGACAGATAAGATCATTAATTTTGCGTTGAGTATTATGGGCAGATATAGAGGTGGTCTTTCCCATGTTAATATAGGTGCTAGTATTTTATTTGCAGGTTTAACAGGAACAGCGGTTACAGATACCGCTGCTGTCGGTAATATTCTTATTCCTGCAATGAAAGAAAAGGGGTACGGAGCTGCTTATAGTGCAGCTGTTACAGCATCATCCTCGGTTATTGGCCCAATAATTCCACCAAGTTTAATAATGATAGTTTATGCAAGTATGTTTTCTGAAGTATCTGTAATTTCCATGTTTGCTGCTGGTATAGTACCTGGGGTTATAATTGGAGTTTCACTTTTAGTAGTTAGTAGTATTATAAGTATTAGAAGAAATTATCCTCAGGAAAGAAAACAATCATTAAAAGAAATATTTAGTGCACTTAAAGCTGCAATTTGGGCTTTATTAACTCCATTAATTATATTAGGTGCTATTTTAACTGGTCTGACTACAGTAACTGAAGCCGGTGCGATTGCTGCTCTTTATGCATTATTTGTTGGCGTTTTTGTTTATAAAAGTATTAGTTTTAAAGATATAAAAGATTCATTAATTAATACTGTTGTCTTATCAGGTGTAGTATTTTTCTTAATTGGAGCAGCTAATATATTAGGATGGGTAATTACTTATACAGGTTTAACACAGTTATTGGCTTCAGCTTTTATAAATTTTAGTACAAATCGAATCTTGCAACTATTAATGATTAACATATTGTTTTTGCTTGTTGGCATGTTTTTAGATATTGGTCCAGCAGTTGTTATTTTAGCACCGATAGTTTCTCCAGTTATGGTTCAATTAGGTTTTGATCCTCTCCATTTTGCAATGATAATGATGGTTAATGTTAATATAGGTAATGCGACACCTCCAATGGGAATGACTCTAATGGTCGCCTCTCAGATTGGTAAGGTGCCATATGAAAAAGCAATTAAAGAAGTGGTACCTTTTCTGGCAGCAGAAATTACAGCTCTATTATTGATTTCTTACATTCCTGAATTAACACTATGGGTGCCAAGAATACTTGGATTGAGTTGGGGCTAAGGAGGAATAAAAAATGTTAGGAAAAGACTTATATGAAAGAATTAAGAATTTATTAATTGAATTAGTTGAGATTCCTTCATTATCAAATACTTATCAAGAAAAAATTATAGGAGAATTCATTTTAAATAAACTAAGTTCCTTTGAATATTTTAAAGAAAATCCTGATAATATATTCTTTGCAGAAATAGATAATGATCCTAATAACAGAGGAGCTGTTGCAGCCTTACTTAAGAAAGAGAAAACTAATAAGACAATAATTTTACTCAATCATTATGATGTAGTTGATACCTTAGATTATGGCAAATATAAGAATCTAGCTTTTAAGCCAGAAGAATTAACTCAAAAATATAAAGAGATTGGAATTTATGATGAGTTTGTTAATAAATTTAAAGATAATGATCTAGAAATAGATCTATTATTTGGCCGGGGAGTTTCTGATATGAAAGCCGGCCTTGCTGTAGAGATGACATTACTTGATGAGCTATCTCAAGATGATGATTTTAAAGGGAATATTCTATTTTTATCCGTTCCTGATGAAGAAAATACTTCTTTAGGCATGCTTGCAGCAGTTAAATTACTTGTAGATTTAAAAAGAGACCATGATTTAGAATATATTAGTGTTATTAATACTGAGCCAACATTTCCTAGCTATCCAGGGGATAATAACAGGTATATATATACTGGTTCTTTAGGGAAAGCAGTAATGTTTTTTTATGGGGTAGGTTTAGAGACTCATGCCGGTGATGTATTGAGTGGATTAAATGGTAATTTGATTATTTCAGACATGATAAACGAATTGGAAGGGAATATATTATATAGTGATAGAATAAAAGATTATGTAGCTCCACCACCTACCTGTTTGAAAATGAGAGATTATAAAAGGCATTATTCTGCACAGATACCACATACATCTGCAGCCTATATTAATTTTTGCCTGGTAAAGGATAATGCAGCAGATTTAATGAAAATGATAAAAAAGGTTGCAAAGGAATCAGTTGAAAATATTGAAAAAAGAAATAATAAAAATTTTAAAAAATATGCTAAACTCCAGGGTTTTTCAGCTGAAGAGAAAGCTAGTAAAGCCTGGGTTTATTCCTTTGATGAGTTTTTAGCTGCTGCTCAAGGAAATAGTGGAGATGAAGTTAATCAAGCTATTAAAGAATTAATAAAATCTAATCAAGGTATTGAAGTTCAGGAATTATGTCTACAAATAGTTGATAAGGTAAATGATTATGTTGATTTTTTTGGCCCTGGAATAGTATTCGGTTTTACTCCGCCATATTACCCACCTGTATTAGCAGATGCAAATTCAAAATTTGATAAAAAAATAGTTGATTTAGCAGAAGATTTAGTTGATGAGTCCAATAAATATGGCTATGAAGTTAAAACATCATCTGTCTTTCCTGGAATTTCAGATCTAAGCTATTTTAAATTAAATAATTTAGAAGAAATAGAAAAATCTTTAAGAATAAACTTGCCTGTTTGGGACAGCAAATACAACTTGCCTTTAAAAGAAATGGCAGCTTTAAATATTCCAGTAATGAATCTTAGCATGCATGGATTTGATGCCCATAAACATACAGAATGCCTGGAATTGAATTATAGTTTGAAAGTTGTTCCAGAGCTACTTAAAAAAGCCTGCTTTAATTTAATTGATTAAATATATTTTGGTCTAAGAAAATAATCTAGACACAAACAGTATAAAATAATATTATAATGATAATGCTTTCTTTTAAAATTCTAATCGAATGATATAATATAAATAGAAGGGGGGCATCATCAATGAATAGAAAGTTATTAATTATTTCAATGATCTTTATATTTATTTTAGTCTCTGGAATATTTAACCAGGATATTTTAGCTGATGAACTGACAGGAGAAGAAATCATGGAATTTGTAGATGATAATCAATTTTTAGCCTCAGCAAGAGTCGTTTCTGAAATGACGATTATAGATGGTGATCGAGAAAGTGTAAAAGAGATGGAATCATATATAAGAAGTGATGGAGAAATAACTGATGCTTTGACTGAATTTCATAATCCTAGAGACCGTGGAACCAGATATCTCATGCAGGATGATGAGCTCTGGATGTATTTCCCTGATGCTGAAGATTTAGTGAGGATTTCAGGCCATATGCTTGAAGAGGGAATGATGGGGAGCGATTATTCCTATCAGGATTTACTGGAATCAGAACAGTTAACTAAACTATATGAATTTGAAAAAGTTGATAGAGAAACGATAAATGAAAGAGAGGCGTATCTCATATCTGCAACTGCCAGAGAAGACGAAGAGCCAGCTTATTACCAGCGGAAACTCTGGGTTGATGTTGAAAGATTTGTAATCCTTCATGAAGAGATGTATTCCAGGGATGAACGTCTTCTTAAAGAAATGACTACAAAAGAAGTTACTGAAATTGATGATGATCGCTGGCTTCCAACTAAAATGGTAATGGAAGATAAACTACTTGAAGATACTGAGACTATCTATGAGATAAAGGAGATAGATTTAGATTATGACATCCCGGATGGAAAACTAACCCTGGATGAGCTGCAGTAATATTTACAGACTAATATTGTCTAACTATTGAATATTATTAGACCTCTGATGAAATCTATCAGAGGTCTAAAATAATACATATAATAATTTCAAAATATAATCTTGATAAAATAATAAATATAGTTTATAAATAATTTTCGGTCCCAAAAAAGGAGTTAATACAATATGTTATTTGAGTTAGACAGAATGCTATTTGAATGGTTATTTAACATATCATTAGAACATCAATTAATTGGAGAGCTGATGGTTATAATTACAGACTGGTCTTCAATCATCTTTGCTTTAATTTACATAACTGGTATCGGAGTACTTATATATAATAAAAACAAAAAAATTGTTCCATATTTATTAGCGCCTATTACATCATTAATTGCAGTCCAAATAATTAGATTGCTCTATTATAGACCAAGGCCGTTTATTACTTTGAATATAGAAAACTTAATTTATCATTCAGCCATTGGCTCACTGCCCAGTAGACATGCCATTAGTGCCTTTGTAATAGCTATATCTATATTATTTTACATAAATAATGATTTAGGAAAATGCACACTTTTTTTAGCAGCAATCACCGGCTTATCAAGGGTTATGGTTGGTGTTCATTATCCTTTAGATATAATTGTAGGTGCTTTATTAGCTTTTTTAATTAGCCTTATATTCAAAAAGATATCTTTATATCTAAATTTAGTTTAATTTAAATAGTAAACCATAATATCAACTTTTTTATTCATGTAAGTTGTTTTTTCGATTATTTCCCAGCCTAGTTTCAGGTAAAGACCAGTTGCATGTCTTGTGAATAGATAATATTTATCCAGGCCAATATCTTTAACTTCCTGGTTTACTCTTGATACTAATTGCTTTGCTATCCCCTGTTCTCGCTCTTCAGGGATTACATAAACATCTGCTAACCATGGTCTTAATTCTGGTCTAGTTTTCATATCGTCCTCAATTAACGAGGCAGTCCCCACAGGTTTATTATCAATTAAAGCAACAAAACAGGTTGGTACCTCTTTTTTATTTAAACGGTTTTTTAAGTCTTGATACCATTTGAAAGGACTTGAGTCTTCATAATGGACTCCCCACTGGTTATATAACCAGATACTAATTTCAGGCAAATGTTCCTTTGCTTCAATTAAATATTTTATCTCCATAGATATCCACCACCTTTATAAATACTTTCTAGTTATATACTTCTTGATTACTAATAAATTTACCTGCAAAACATAGAAATTTTAATAAATTAAAACAGGTAAAAGGTCTATAAATATTTAATAAGCTTCATATTAACCATTAGTTTTGATATAATTAAAATATATAATAGTTATTTCCCTTACAGATAAAATATAATTCAATTCTTCTTCTATTTTGGACTTATTATAGCTTAAAATAAAAGGAGGGGAGAAATTTGGATTATCAATCTATTACAGAAATTTATCAGGAAATCCAGAAAACTTACCAGAAAGACTCAGAATGCTTAAATTTGATATATAATTATCATGTCAGCCCGGATTACAGAAATTTACCTAAAGACTTTGCTCAGGATTTAGATACCAGGAAAGAAATCAATCTTATATGTGATAAAAGAAAATTTAAACAGGAATTGGAAAATGAAATTAACAGACAGTTCAGATACAGTGGTTTAGCTTCGTTGACAATTTTTCATTTTGATTTATTAAAAATTTTAAGTGAGAATTCTAACTATAAGTATTGGGATATTCTAATACTTAGATTGGCCGAGATAATATCTCGAAGAATTCGTAAGTCTGATATCTTGGCAAGATGGAGTAAAAATGTATTATTGATTGCAAATCCTAATACAAAACTTGCTTCAGCAATTAATTTAAGTAAAAGAATTAGAGCAGAAATAATTAAACAGAAATTTAATGGAATAGATAACCTTGATTGTAGATTGGGAGTTACAGCTTTACGGCCAGGAGAAAAATGTAATGAATTCTTAAACAGGGTAGAATCGGCGATTGATCTTTTAGAAGAAAAAGAAGATATTAATCTTTATATTTTTAGTTAAATATTTAAAATGTAAAACAGCCTGGAAATAATTCGAGGCTGTTTTTTTTGAAATATTTATTTTTTATCTGGATAATCTATAATTTTACCTTCCCAGGTTCTAATCTTAATATAATCTCTCCCCTGAGATATATTGTAAATAGGATTAATTGGGGTTTTACCTAGACCTCCAGGTGCATTAATTATATATGTCGGAATTGCCAGACCAGAAGTATAGCCTCGGAGATTTTCCATTATTTCAATACCTGTATTTACTGAAGTCTGAAAATGTCTGGTTCCTTTCACATTTTTGGCCTGGAAAATATAATAAGGTTTGACTCGAGCCTTTAATAGTTCCTGATTTAGTTTTTTCATTATATGAGGGTTATCATTAATTCCTTTTAGTAAAACTGCTTGATTTCCTATAGGTATCCCGGCTTTACTGATTTTATTAATAGCCTGATAAGCCTCCTCAGTAAGATCTTTAGGATGATTAACCTGGATATTAATATATAATGGATGATATTTTTCTAGCATATTACAGAGTTCATCAGTAATCCTTTGAGGAACTGTAATTGGCATTCTGCTGCCAATCCTGATGATTTCGACATGTTCAATATCTTTTAATTTTTTTAGTGTTTTTTCAAGTTGACTGTTAGTTAAAGTTAATGGATCACCACCTGTTAATAAAACATCTCTAATCTCCTGGTTTTTCTTAATATATTCAATGCTTTCATTAATTTTTTCTTGACTGTGATGCTGGTCAGTTTCTCCAATTTCTCTTCTTCTCTGACAGTGTCTACAAAACATACCGCATATATTTGTTAATTTAATTATCAGACGATCAGGATATCTTCTGGTTATAGTTCCTGCAGGATTTGTTGATTCTTCTTCCATCGGATCTAATTTTCCGCCAAAGTCTTGTAATTCAAGAGAAGAGGGTAAGGCCTGTTTTTTTATTACGCAATCTGGGTCATCTGGATCAATTAGGCTTAAAAAATAAGGGGAAATTGCCCAGCGATATTTATTTTCAACTTCTTCAATTTTTTTTAGCATTTTATCTGAAATATTAACTAATTTTTTTAATTCAGATATAGTTGTAATTCTGTTATCTAGCTGCCATTTCCAGTTATTCCATTCATCATCAGTAGCCTGCATTTTATTCATGATTTTAGTTCTATTTTTATTTATTTTTTCTTTTAAATTTAAACCAGTTTGAATTTCTGAGCTCTTATTTAAATAATCTTTTATCGAGTTTTTAAGTTCTTCAGCTCTTTTTAAGGCGGTTTCTCTATTTTCTTTTAAATTTCTATCCATTTTTGACCTCCCTGCAAAACTAAATTAAATATTAGTAATCTCTTCCAGTAGATTAATTATTCTTGTAAAAGAAATAAGGATTAAACCAGGCAAAAATAAAAATATTAAAGATAAAAAAATGATGCCTGTGACAACAGCTATCTCAGGTATATCTAAAACATAAATTAATGAATGCTCAGGTATTATATCTGTAAATAGAGTTAAGCCGATCGTAAATATTGAGATAATTATTAATAATATGCCAGTAATGGACATAATAAAGTTTAAAAATTTATTCATTTTATTTTCTCCTCCAGGCTAGTGGGTATAATAATCCATACAACAATAATATCAATAAATTATCTAGTATGCAAATATCATGTAATTTAAATTAAACTTTTTCTGATAGTATGTTATAATATA
>SLSL01000257.1 GCA_007130465.1 Halanaerobiaceae bacterium
GCTGGTTAACCCAGGTCTGTGCCTGAGGATTAAGTCCAGCCTGATTCATTTCTCTTACAGAGAGTAAAACCTGTTTATATTCACCGTCAATCGTATAACGGTCAATATCAACATCCATAAATCTATAATATTGCCTTAATTCCTGCAACTGACTAAAAGTTGTTTGTATTGGCCTTGGATCCCACAATCTTACATTATTAAAGATCTCAGGATTATTATCAACATCTTCTCTTGTTAATTCATTATCTAGATCAAATCTAGTTGTTTCAACTTCATCCAGATTATAAGCTTGCTGAGTCATATTAATATTATATTCTATATATGGAGTCTCTCTTCCAAGCTCATTCGGCTCAACCTGAAACCTTTGCACAAATCCAGGATATACATTCAATAATAAAACAGATGCAATAATCCAAACACCGACTACACCAGCTATCAACTTATATTTCTTCTTAAACAGGCTAAATATAGCTAAACCGGTTAAGAGGATTACTAATACCATTAATATTCTTAAACCTGGCAATGTAGCATTTATATCGGTATAACTTGCCCCAAAGGCCACGCCCCTATCAGAATACATTAACTCATACATCTGCAATCTATAATCAATAGCCTTAGTTATAAGATATAAGATTAAAAGAATTATCAAGTGGTTTTTAGCACTTTTTGATAAATTAAATTTTAAGTTATTTATATCTATTGAATTAATCCCTGAAGATAAAAGATAAATTAAACCAACTACAAAAATAGTAAAGATTATTATAATTACAGCTATTTCTCTAAATAATTCAAATACTGGCAAAGAGAATAAATAAAAAGAAACATCCCTACCAAATATAGGATCAACCTGACCTGTTGGAGATTGATTTATAAATTTCAATATCGTTTCCCAATTAGCTGCTCCAATATTAGAAAATATTACCCCTATAAAAATAGAGATACCTAAAAATAAATACTTTAATCGCTGCAAATTCAGCCAATTTAATATAGGTATTTCTCTATCAGGAAATATAGATTGAACCCGATCATTATTAGACATATTTATTAAATACATTAAATCATTTTTAGTATACCTCAGGTTAATATAGAAGAATAAAAATACTATAAAACCAACAGCAACTCTCATTCCAATTTGAGCTACAATCCTTGTGAAATATGCACTTAGATATCCTAATTCTCCAAACCAAAAGATATCAGTAAAAAATCTACTTCCAATTGCTAAAATAAATAGAAGTAAAACTAGTATTCCTAAAATAGAAAATATTAAAATTTTCCTTTTGTTTTCCATATAATTATCAGTCCCGATTAGATAAGATTAAGTTTCTTAAAACTATAAAATTGATTTCCCGCAACATGTAATCTGTCTTTAAATTTAATCCCTAAAATTGCTCCAGCCTGTCTTAGTCTATTTACTTTCATGATTTCTTCTCGATCTGGTGATTTAATATTGATATCTAAATTGTCAATAATATATATCATGCAATCATCTTCAATATTTAAAGCTTGTTCAAATACATCTTTAGGATTGAGAGACAAATCATAATCAGTACCTGGTCCCATAAGCTTCCATCCCTTTAATATCTTAAATCTATCTAAAGTAACAACTAAAACCCTTTCATTTTCAGACTTATTAATTAGATTAAATAGTTTAATCAATTGACTTTCTTGATAAAATGGTGTTTTTAAAAAATCTCTTTCCGATTCTTTAGCCGGATTATAACTTTTAGATAAAAAGCAATCTACATTATCAATCTCTTTTAATTCATTATAAAAATCAATAACTTCGTTTGTACTAAAATCAGGATCTAAAGAAAGTTCTTGAGAAAAACTCTCTGGAAATCCCTTTTTATCTCCTTTCAATAATGGATGATCAGCTTCTAATATTTGATATTGCAATTCTCTTGAACAGGGACATCTAAAAGCAACAAAACCGAGCCCATTCAATCTTCCTACATCCTTGGTAAATTCACCTACCCCAAGAATTTCAACTTCTCCATCAAATTTCCCACATTTTAAACAGGCAATTTCGGTCATGGTTCTGCCCCCCTTTCATTTTTACTTATTCTGATAGTCTTTCAGTCCTATTAGATACCTCAGTATAAACTATTTCTTCATCGATTGTTTTCAAATCCCTATTTTCCATAACAACCTTACCATCAATAATTACAGTATCAACATCTCTGCCACTCCCTGCATAAAAAATGTTTGACAAAGAATTATAGTCTGGAATATAAGCAGGATAATTATTTGTATCTATTAATGTAATATCTGCCTTCTTTCCCTCTTTTATCATACCAATTTCATCAATGCCTAAAGCCTTTGCTCCATTTATCGTTACAATTTCTAAAATTTTCTCTAAAGGAATTACAGTCGGATCATTATTTACTGCTTTCTGCAAATAAGAGGCTAATCGCACATCATGAATTAAATCTAAGCCATTATTACTTGCAACACCATCTGTACCTAAGCTAACATTAACACCAGCTTTAAAAAGATCATTAAGCCGAATAATTCCGCTACCAAGTTTCATATTACTTGCTGGATTATGAGATATATGAACATCATTTTTAGCAAGTATTTGAATATCTTTATCACTCAAATGAACACCATGGGCTGCTAAAGTATGATATTCAAATAA
>SLSL01000185.1 GCA_007130465.1 Halanaerobiaceae bacterium
CACCACGGACATGACCATGGAGACGACGATCACCACGGACATGATCACGCTCATGGAGAATATGATAATCATATCTGGCTTGATTTCAATAATATGATTATGATTGCAGAGCTACTTGTAGAAGAATTTTCAGGATTAGATCCTGAGGGAGAAGAAATATATAAAGCTAATGCAGAGGAAGTTATTAATGATCTTGAAGAATTAGATCAAGCTTATAAAGAAGGACTTCAGGATTTGAAACAGAATACTATAATAGTTTCTCATGCAGCATTTGGATATTTTGCTGAGAATTATGGTTTAAGACAGGAAGCTGTTACAGGTTTAGATCCACATTCAGAACCTTCTTCACAGACGATTCGCGAATTAATTGATCTTGCTCAGGAAACAGGTCTGGAGTATATCTTTTTAGAAGTACTAGCTAGTCCAAGAGCAGTTGATGTTATAGCCGAAGAGGCTGGTTTAGAGGTGTTAACACTTAATCCTGCTGCAGGGCTTAGGGAAGAAGATATAGAAAATAATGAAAATTACTTTACAATCATGTATAATAATCTTGAGAATTTAAAAGAAGCATTGAAATAATTTTATATAAATCCTGGCTTGCAATTGACCTGCAAGCCAGGCAGTTTTTTCTTGGAGGAGATTATATGATTGTTCTTGAAATTAATAATGTTAATTTCTCTTATGATGATGAAAAAGTAGTAGATGATATTTCTCTGGCTTTTGATAAAGGAGATTTTGCAGCCTTTGTTGGCCCAAATGGCTCTGGGAAAAGTACTTTAATTAAAATGATTACTGGGAATTTAAAACCTGATCAGGGAGAAATTAAAATTTTTGATCAGTTAGTTAATAGAGTTAAAGATTGGACAAAAATTGGCTATATATCTCAACAGGTTAGAGATTTTAATCAGAGTTTTCCGGCGACTGTTAGAGAAATAATTGCCAGTAACCTTTATGGGAAAATGGGCATAATTAAGGTTATGACTTCAAGTTTAGAGTCAGAAATCCTCCAAGCATTAAAACTTGTAGATATGGAAAGCTTTATAGATAGAAAGATCGGCAACTTATCAGGAGGACAACAACAGAGGGTTTTCATTGCTAGAATGATGGTCAATAATCCTGATTTAATTTTACTAGACGAACCGTTAGTTGGTGTAGATATTAAAGCTCAGGATGATTTTTATCAAATAATTGGTGATATTAATCATAATTTAGGCAAGACAGTTATTATGGTTTCACATGATGTTAATTTAATAAGTAAAGAGGCAAATAAGATTGTCTGTTTTGATGAAGGAAAAGCATTTCCTCATCAATCTAATGACTTTGACTATGACCATTATATAGAAGGCTTAAGAGATACTTCAATCAGAATAATACCAGAACATGGACATTAGGGAGGTGTTTCAGCTGGAATTTTTAAATTATGCATTTATGAGAAGAGCGCTGCTTGCTGGTAATTTAGTAGGAATAGTTGCCCCTCTAGTAGGGGTATTTTTAAGTCTAAGGAGATTATCATTAATCGGTCATGCTCTTTCCCATGTTGCTCTAGCAGGTGTAGCAATAGGGCTTTTTGCAGGCTTTTTTCCTATTTATTCAGCTATTGTAGTTTCAATTATTGCTGCCTTAGCAATTGAAAAATTGCGCAGAGATTATTCAGATTATGCAGAATTATCTCTTGCTATAATATTGGCAGCAGGCCTTGGTATAGCAACAATTTTGATTAACTTATCACAGAGGAGTGCCGGAATACAGAGTTATTTATTTGGCAGTATTTCTTTAGTAGGAACTAGAGATATTTATATTATTTTTTCATTAACATTATTAATTATTGCAATTATTATAAAATATTATTATGGATTTTTCTTTTTGGCTTTTAATGAAGACGAGGCCAGATTGGCTGGAGTTCCGGCAAGATCATTAAATATAGTTTTTATGATTGTAACATCACTCACAGTAGCGCTCTCTATTCAGATTGTTGGTACTCTCTTGATAGCTTCTCTAATAACAATTCCAGTTGCAACAGGGATGTTACTTGGCAGGAGTTTTAAAATGACTATCTGGTATAGTATCTTTTTTAGTCTTATGTCAGTGAATACTGGAATTGTATTATCTTTTTATTATGATCTTGCTTCTGGAGGTACAATCATATTATTTAGTGTGGTTCTTTTACTTATGGTTATTGCCTTCAAAAAAATATTTAAAATTAATATTTAAATTGGTAACTGATTAAACAGTTTGATATAATAAATACAAATGAAGATAGATATTTGACTAAAGGGGGGCTAACAGTGCTTAGTGGTCAGGTTTTAGTTGCTACAGATTTTTCTGATGAAGCTAATATGTTAAAGGAAAGATTAATTGAATTCAAAGAGGCAGGGTTAGAAAAGATTCTTCTTGCCCATGTTTTAGAGACTAAGTTAACAAAAAAAATAGGTGGTATTGAGGAAATAAAGGAAAAAATAGACGATTTAGCTAAAGAGTACAAAGATGAAGGCTTAGATGTTGAAACCCAAATTTTAAAGGGAGAACCGGCAGTCAAACTTAAGGAACTGGCAGATGAGAAAAACTGTTCTTTGATGCTAATAGCTTCTCATGGTCAAAGTTTTATAAAGAATATTCCGATTGGTCATACTGCCTATG
>SLSL01000114.1 GCA_007130465.1 Halanaerobiaceae bacterium
CTCCCGATAACACCCATAAAACCACCTTCAAGAATAAATATTTTCATTATATCTCTGGCTTTAAGGCCAAGTGCAGAGAGCATTCCTATCTCTGAAGTCCTCTCTCTAACAATCATTGTTAATACACTTATTATAACAATTGTGCCCATTAAAATAAATAGCACATAAACAAAATTCATCATATCGTAAACTTCATCAAAGGTTTCAATGATAGGGTTAGCTTCTCGAAAGGTCTGAGCTATATATTCAACCCCACCCTGTTCGGATAAGAGGTATTCAATATCTGCTTTAAGTTCTGCTGCCCTGGCAGTTGAATCTCCAAAAACCATTAGCTCTGTGTACTGATCATCTAAATAAAGCATCTCCTGGGCTGTTCCCAATGGCAGATAGAAGAAATTATCATCTATTTCTGTAATACCGGTATCTCTAATGCCAACTATTTCAAATGTCCTCCCCTGCAATGACTGATAGCTATCTGAAAACATCAGGGTTACTGTATCGTTTAACTCTCGATTGATTTCATCTAAAAGACCAATACCGATAACTAATTCGTTGCCAGATTCGGCCATTCTACCTCCAACAATCTCATCAGGAATGACACCATGAGTTGATTCTCTATTATAATCTACACCAACCCCTAGCATTCTAACCAGGTCTCCATCGACACTGGCCATAGAACCAAAACGGATTCTAGGAACTGTATAATTAACTGTATTAATCTGGTTAATCATTTCGTCCATTTCTTCTGCACCACCCTGATTAAAACCGGTAATGGTATAATCCAGGGGTAGGATAGTCTCTCTAATATTATATTCCTCGGTGGTTACTCTAACATGACCATAGTTATTATCGATATATAGGCCAAAGATTGTTTCAGTTGCACCAGACATAAAAGCTCTGGAGAAAATAACTATGGTAACAACTGCTGCGATTGCTGCTACAGCTATAAAAGTACGCATTTTATTCCTGGTTAAATTTCTCCAGGCTATTTTTACTAATTGCATTTTAAATACACCTCCTGGCCAGTTTATTTATGGTGGATTGCTTCTGCCGGATTCTTTTTAGAAGCCCAATAAGCAGGTATGATACTGGCTATGATTGATACAAAAATCACTAAAAATATAATTAATAGAAATGAGGAAAGATTGATAGCTCCATGGATTCTACCGCCTTCAATTGGAAATATACCTATATCGGCCATACCGATTAAATCTGCTGAAACACCATAAATATTAAAGACGATCAAGAGCAGAAGGCCAATAAATGAGCCTATCAAACTCCCTATCAAGCCAATACCTGCTGCTTCATATATCAAGATCTTAATAATCTCTGACTGTTTTAAGCCCATTGCTTTCATCATTCCTATCTCTTCAACTCTCTCAATTGCTGCCAGAACAATAGCTGTAAAGATTCCGATTATACCGACAAGCAAGAAAAGTCCGAGAATAAAATAAATCTCTATGGTATTCCAGGCATAAGCAGAGACTAACATCTCATTGGTATCTTCATAGGATTGGATAGTAAAATCGTTATTCTGGACTGCTAGAGATAATTCTTCTGCCCTATCAGCGGCTATATGGCGATTATCTAACCTAATAACCAGTCGATTGATCAAATCCTCTTCAATTCCAAGAGCTAAATATGACCGAGCACTGGCTATATAGACTGTTCTCAGGTTGACTTCTGGATCAGGGGTCGAGATAATTCCTCTGACTTCGCCCTGAAGAGTATTGAGGGAACCTGTATCGTCCTGAAATCTTAAGGTATAAAAATCCCCTACCTCAAGATCGAAGAATCGGGCCAGCTGATCTCCAATTACAACTCCATCATCTTCTGGGTCTCTAATGAAATCACCGGCAACAAGATAATCTTCATTCCTGAAGACCTGGCCAAAACTGGCTGGTTTGATGGACCTAACTAAAACCGGAAATTCATGACGACCGGCTATAAAATCTGCTGAGAAATCAAGAAGACCGGTATAGGCCTGAAAGCCATCCAGAGATTCCAACTCTGAAATTAATTCTTCCCCAGGATAAAAAGTCTCATCTAAGGGAATATCTTCACCTGCATCGGTCTCAGCTATTAACTCTTCTCTTGCTATTTCTAGATGGGGAGTACTGACATCAATAATATTTTCAAAGGCAAGATCAAACATGCCAAATAAGAATGATTCTAACAAGAGGAAGATTATCACAGCTATTACTAATAAGCCTGAGATAATAAATGTCCTTTTTTTCCTGCGAAATAAATTTCTAAATGCTATCTTTAAAAGATACATTTAATTACCTCCTCTCATCCTTTGAAATATTACCGTCTTTGATTTCAAGCAATCTGTCTGCATATTCCATTACCAGTGGATCATGGGTTGAAAAAATAAAAGTTGTATCCAGTTCCTGATTCATCTTTAACATTAAATCAAGGACTTCCTGGCTGGTTTTAGAATCAAGGTTGGCAGTCGGTTCATCTGCTAGAACCAGTTTAGGTTCTTTTACCAGGGCCCTGGCAATAGCAACTCTCTGTTTCTGGCCACCTGAAAGTTCATTTGGCTTTCTGGTTAACATATCTCCCAGGCCAACTTTATCTAAAATTGATTCCACTTTCTCGCTATCGCCCTGATCTTTGCCCCCTTTAGAAA
>SLSL01000030.1 GCA_007130465.1 Halanaerobiaceae bacterium
GACCAATCGTTGCAGCTCTTCCATTAAAACCAACACCATCAGGACTACCTGCAAGCCCAAAATTATGGGAGATAGCAGCCCCAAAGACCATACCAAAAACAGCTATTACTGAATCAATATTACCTTCACCGGCAAGAATAGTCTGCCTTAAAGGACAACCACCTAACATGATTGCTGTTATACCAACAACAAACATACCAAGGAAATTCCAGAGATAATCAGTATGGGCAACAGCCTGGCCAGTAAATCCAGGGTTGAATTGGCCTAAAGCTATATTTGCACCAGTCGCAAAAACTATAATAGCTATCATCCCTTTAAACAAATCAAAATCCCTTACTAATATAACATCTCTTATTGCACCAGCAGAACAGATCCTGCTCCTCTGGGCTAGCCCACCAATTAACAGACCAACCACTAAAGTAATCCAGAGTGGAGCAAAATGAGAACCAGGTCCACTCTCACTTAAAAAGATAAATTCTGGATTAATTAATCTCAATAATAATAGACCAACAGCAACAGCAGGAAATAAATAACCCTTTGTATCCCTTTCAGTACTTGCCCTGCCTAATGAAAAACCCTTCTTTAAAAACTCAGTTGCCAGATAAACCCCAGCAATAAAGCCAAACAAACCGCTAATAGCCGTCCAGTCACCACCACTTAACCTTAAAACCATTCTCCAGGGACAGCCTAGAAAGACTAGAGCCCCAATCATCATAGCAGCACCTAAAAAGAACCTGGTAAATGGTGATGAACCTGATTGAACTTTGTATTCTCCTTTAACTAAATTAGCAATTACAAAGGCTCCTAATATAAATCCGACAATCTCCAATCTAATATTCTGAACAACTCCGGCTCTATGTAATCCTATGCCACCAGCAACATCTCGCCAGAAGCAGGCCAGGCAGAGTCCCATATTAGCCGGGTTTCCCAGCCACATCAGTAAGGCCCCTGCTAGTCCAATTACAACTCCTGTTAAAATTATTACTCTACTCTGTTTCATATTTATCCCCCCCAAAAATTATGTGAATGTTTTATTATAACTTCCTAAATGATTATAACATAAGCTAGAGAAATAATAAACACTTTTAATATAAAAAATAATCTTTTCTTATATTTCTTTTAAAAAAACTTGAAATTACAGTCCAACTAAAGATATAATTAACATAATAAATTTAAATAATAATAAATATAATTTAAGGGAATAAAGGAGAGATAAATCGTGGATACAATCTATTTAGATAATTCAGCTACTTCCTACCCAAAACCAGATCCAGTCATCGAATCTATCTGCAGCTTTATGCAAAAAGTCGGAGCCAATCCCGGCCGGGGCGGCCATTCCAGTTCCCTTTCTGCCAGCAGATTAATCCTAGAAACAAGGGAACTAATAGGAGAGTTCTTTGGGGGCAGATCTCCAGAAGAAGTAATCTTAACCCAGAATATCACCCATGCCTTAAATATTGTTATTAAAGGTTATTTAAATCAAAATGACCATGTTATTACCACAAAATATGAACATAATTCAGTTTTAAGGCCATTAAATAGATTAAAATCAGAAAAAAATATAAGCTACGACTTTTTACCTATTTCAAAAGAAGGAGATTTCAATTTAAACTCCCTGGACAAACTAAAAAGAGATAATACCAACCTTATAATCATCAGCCATGCTTCAAATGTCAGTGGGGTTATCTTAAATATTAAAAAAGCAATCGGCTGGGCTAAATATAATAGTATCCCTATTATGATAGATACAGCCCAGACAGCCGGAACCTATAAATTCAACTGGCAGGAACTAAATGCTGACTTCATAGGTTTTACAGGCCATAAAGGCTTTATGGGCCCGGCTGGCACCGGAGGCCTGATAATCTCAAAAGAGATGGCAGAAAAGACCAAACCTTTTATCGAAGGAGGTACCGGCAGCAAATCAGATCTACTTACTCAGCCAGATCTCCTCCCTGATAAATACGAAGCCGGCACCCAGAACAGTCCTGGTATTGCCGGTCTCAATGCTGCTATTAAATTTATCAATCAAAAAGGTATTAAAAATATCGATATAAAAATGAAAGATAATTACAAAATTCTCCATCAAGGTCTGGCAGACATTGATGGAATCAATATTATCGGTCCGAAGAACCTAAATAATAAAGTTAGTACAATTTCATTAACATTCAATAACCATGATCCTGCAGAAATCGGTTTTACTATCGATAAAGACTATGGGATCATGGCCAGAACAGGACTTCACTGTGCCCCTTTAGCACATAAAACTCTAGGCACATATCCTGAAGGGACATTAAGACTGAGCCCTGGATACTTTACAACTGAAGCTGAAATAGAAAAAACTATTAAAGCATTTAAAGATGTATTATCCTAGTCTATTAAGTAATTATAAAAATTACTAATAATATCTTCTTCCAGCCGGCCTTTCTCATAAATTAAATATAAATGTCTGCTCAAATTAAGTTCAGGTGTCTCTACAATCTTTATTCTACCGGATTTTTCTGCCTTACTGGCAGCCATTCTGGATACAAATGAACTCCCTAATCCAGATTCCACAGCTGATATAATAGCCTCAGTACTGCCAAACTGATAGCTAACTTTAAAATCCTTCAGGGAGTAACCAAGCTCTCTGAAGGCATCAAGCATAACCTTCCTTGTCCCGGAGCCCTCTTCTCTCACAACTAAATCATATTTCATAAGATCACTTAACTCAACTTCACTTTTATCAGCTAAAAAATGGTCAACTCCAACAATAAATTTTAACTGGTCATCTTCAACTGGCTCTGCTAAATATTTATCAGAATTTAGTTTCTTCCCAATTATAACAAGATCAACCTTACCCAGTGTCAGAGCCTCAATCATATCCTGGCTATCACCACTTATCACATCAACTTTAATATTACTATAATCTTTTTTAAATTCAGCCAATTTATCAGGTAAAAAATAAACTCCAGGAATAGTACTGGCACCAATTTTAATTCTGCCAGTATCCTTATTTAAAAGCTGAGAAATTTCCAATTCAGCCTTATCCCATCTCCGCAATATCTCCCTTGATTGCCTGTAAAATATCCTGCCAGCTTCAGTTAGATAAATAGTCCCCTTAGATTTATTTATCAGTTCAGTCTCAAAATGCTCCTCAAGGGATTTAACCTGCATACTGACTGCTGGCTGAGTCAGATTCATCTCTTCAGCAACCTTTGAATAACTGCCAATATCACAAAGTTTAATAAAAATCTTTAAAGTATTAAGCTTCATAATTCACACCCCTGTTAATGAGTCGAATATCTTTATAATAATTCTCTTACCAGATTCTCATCAATATTACCACCGGTAATAACACAGACTATCGGACCATCAAACTTTGATAAATCAATTTTATCTAAGGCTGCAACTGCTGATGTCCCTGCTAATTCTGCCAGAACTTTTGAGCCAGTTAATATCTCTTTAAAAGCTGCTTTCATTTCCTCCTCACTGACAGTAACAATCTTACTTACATTTTTTCTTGCAATTTCAAATGTTAATTTCCCAGGTTTAGCTACCTTAATCCCATCAGCTAAAGTATTAATATTTTCTAATTCTGTCAGCTTATTATTTGCTATAGATATTTTCATAGATGAAGCTCCAGAAGCCTCTACACCATAAATTTTAGTATCTTGAGACATACAATTTCTGGCTATAGATATCCCTGAGATTCCACCTCCGCCACCAATTGGAACAACAACTAAAGATGGTGATTCTACATCAGAAAATATTTCAAGTCCCAGTGTCGTATTGCCTTTAATAATATCTGGATCATCAAAGCTAGGAATATATGTGTAATTATTTTCTTCAGCAAACTTTACAGCATATCCAACTGCCTCATCATAGGTCCTGCCTTTGATTTCAATCTCTGCACCATAGGATTTGATTTTTTTTATTTTAACCTCCGGGGTCTTATCAGGTACAAATACCTTGGCATCGACCTTATTGATCTCAGCGGCCAAAGCTAAGCCCTGCCCATGGTTACCAGATGAAGCAGTCACAACCCCATTTTTAATCTCATCATAGGCCATATTTTTTATCTTATATGAATTGCCTCTTATCTTAAAAGCCCCTGTTTTCTGCAAATTCTCCATCTTCAAATAGATAGGTTGGCCATATTTCAGGCTTAAACTTTCTGAATAAATACAGGGTGTTTTCAATATTAAATGATCTATATCCGTCCTAATATCAACAAGGTCTGCTTTTGATAAACTTTCCAAACCTGTCATATTAATTTTCCCCTAATTTTTCTATTAAAGCCTCTTTTACAACTTGAGGAACAAATTTATCTATATCACCAGAAAAACCGGCAACCTCTTTAACCAGACTTGATGACAAAAAGATATAACTGGCATCAGTCATTAAAAATACTGTCTCTATCTCATCATTTAATTCCTTATTCATCGCAGCCATCTGAAACTCACCTTCAAAATCAGAAACAGCCCTCAAACCTCTAATAACAGCTTCGGCTCCTTTCTTGCTGGCATAATCCATAGTTAAACCAGAAAAAGCGTCTATCTCATAATCGCCAATATCTTCAGTAGCCTTTTTCAAAAGAGCTACCCTTTCCTCCATAGTAAAAAGAGGCTCCTTGCTATTATTGTTGAAAACAGCAATAATAACCTCATCAAATATCTTAGAAGCCCGCTTAATTATATTTAAATGTCCATAAGTAACAGGATCAAAACTCCCTGGATAAATAACCTTTGACAATTAAACTCACCTCTCATCTCTTTAACCCTGAAATTCAGCAATAATAATGCCAGTAGAACCATAATCTTTCTCTTTAATAATCACCAGCTCTTCTGGAATCTCAGGCTTATAATTTTCCCTGTATTCAATAATTAATACAGATGGATTTTTTAAAAGTTGATACTCTAATAATGCAGCTAATGTATCTTTATAATAATCCTCGTCATATGGAGGATCAATAAAAACCAGGTCATACTTTTTACCGCTGCTTTTAATAAAACTTTTAACATCCTGACAAAATAAATTAGCCTCTTTTTCAACTCCTAGCAGATTAATATTATCATTAATTATCTTACAATTTCTGGATGCTATTTCTACAAAATCAATAGTATCTGCTCCTCTACTTACTGCCTCAAGCCCTAAATTTCCAAACCCGGCAAAGAGATCCAGGCAGTCTTTGCCCTGAGGAAAGTCCAAAAGCATATTAAAAACAGCTTCTTTGACCATATCCTTAGTTGGTCTTACTTTATCAGTCTGATACGATTTAAGTTTTCTTCCTTTAAATTTCCCAGCAATAATTCTCAAAACCAAAACACCTCACAGACTAAATAATAACTTTTAATTGACTAATTTTATTAACAATATCTGGGTATTTATTCTCCCAGCCCTTTTTAGAGGTTAACTTAACGGCCTCATCCCGGGCTATCTCTAAAATCTTCTGATCCTGGATCAAGTTTGCCACTCTAAATTCGTCAATCCCATGCTGTCTGGTCCCAAAAAATTCACCTGGGCCTCTTATCTCCAGATCCTTTTCAGCAATATCAAAACCATCACTACTGGCAACCATTGCCTCAATCCTCTGGATACCCTCTTCAGTTTTCGGATCAGCAATTAAAATACAGAAAGACTGTTTATCTCCTCGGCCAACTCTTCCTCTTAATTGATGGAGCTGAGCCAATCCAAATCGATCAGCATCCTCAATCACCATAACTGTTGCATTAGGCACATCAATCCCTACTTCAATTACCGTAGTTGCAACTATTAGATCAATTTTACCCTGTTTAAATTCCTTCATTATCTCCTGCTTTTCAGCGGCAGACATCTGGCCGTGAACCATACCTATATTTTTATCTGGTAAAAATCTTTCATTTAACTGCTGATATAATTCATCAACAGAGATTAAATTAGGCATCTCCTCTGACGGCTCGATTAAAGAGGTAACAACAAAAGCCTGATCACCGGCCTCTATCCTCTGATTCACAAAATCATAAATCTGCCTCCTCTTATTCCGCTTCCGCCAGTAAGTTATAACTGGGGAGCGACCAGGTGGCATCTCACCAATCACCGAAACATCTAAATCACCATAAAGAGTCATAGCAAGGGAACGGGGAATTGGCGTTGCTGTCATGACCAGCAGATCAGGATTTTCACCCTTTTCCATTAATCTCTGTCTCTGTCTAACACCAAACCTATGCTGCTCATCAATTACAACTAATCCTAAATTTTTATAATTAATATCATCCTGGAATAGAGCATGGGTACCAACAACTATATTAAGATTCTCAGTTTCAATCCGTTCTAAAATTTCTTCCTTATCACCACTGCTTGAACTCCCTGTGATTAATCC
This sequence comes from Halanaerobiaceae bacterium, assembly GCA_007130465.1. Taxonomy (GTDB): domain Bacteria; phylum Bacillota; class Halanaerobiia; order Halanaerobiales; family Halarsenatibacteraceae; genus Halonatronomonas. The sequence continues at coordinate 6,338 of SLSL01000030.1, forward strand.
GATATTTACTGGTAGATTCTTGAAAAGTTCTTGTAAAGTAAAATACTGCTGCTCTGCCAGAATTTCAGTTGGGGCCATATAAAGAGAAAGTCTTTTATTAGATATAACAGCCAATAATGCTAAAGCAGCAACAACTGTCTTACCTGAACCAACATCCCCCTGCAATAATCGCTGCATAGGCACATTTTTTTCCAGGTCAGCAGCAATATCATGCCAGGCTTTCTTCTGGGCAGAAGTCAACTTAAAGTCTAATTCTTCTAAAAAGTCAGCCATTAGTTCAGTAGATACTGGATGACTATAGCCTTTCTTAATCTGATACTGATTTTTTTCCATCATCAACCGGAGTTGAAAGAGGAATAACTCAGAAAAAGCCAGACGCTGTCTGGCTTTAATAAATAAGTCCCTGCCTGAAGGAAAGTGATATTCCCTGACTGCATCACCGATATGAGGCAGTTTATATTTCCTTTTTAAATAAGCAGGCAGCCAGTCATTTAGTTTATCAGCATAATTATTTACTGCTCTAAAAATTATAGATCTAAGCTGTTTCTGATTTAAATTCTTAGTCAGAGTATAAATAGGCACAATCCTATTCGTATGAATTAGATTTTCTGAATCCACAGCTTCATAGACAGGGGTATTAATCTCTTTCTTCTTAAATTGTCTCCAGCTTTTCTCACTAATTTTGCCATGCAAGTAAAATTCTTCTCCCTTAGAAAAATTTTTTGCAAGGTATGTCTGATTGAACCAACTACCTATAACAGCATCACTATGATCTATAAATGTTACTTTTAATAGTTCAAGACTCTTTCTTGTCCTGCTTTTTTCAATAGAATATACTTCTCCCTTAATTGTTACTGTCTCACCAGGGTCAGCATCCTTGATCGGTATCACCCTGCTTCTATCTTCATAATCTCTAGGGAAATAAAATAAAAGATCAGCTAAAGTATCGATACCTAATTTCGATAATTTCTCAGCCCTGGCCGGTCCCACCCCTTTTACATATTCAATAGATTTTGCCAGAGTAGAATCCATTATTTCAATAAATCTCCACTTAAAAGAGCCATACCATATACAGATGGACCAACATGAGCTCCTAAAATTGGACTTATAATATTTTCAATTATTTCTACCTCTACTCCTATTTCCTGACATAGCTCTTTCAGTGCAACCTTAATTTCTTCTGCTCTCTCAGAGTTATCTCCATGCATAATCCCTATCCAGGCATATTTCTCATCCTGAAGCTGTTCACGACAATATTCCACAATAGCATCTTTCACCCGTTTTTTCCCCCGGGCTCTACCATTTGGCGATATTTCACCTTCAACTGCTTTTAATTCTAAAAGTGGATGAAAATTAAGAATAGATCCTAAAAACGACTGAGCCTTTCCAATCCTGCCACCTTTTTCAAGAAATTTTAAGTCACTGACTGTAAATAATACCCTCGACTTATTTAGATACTCCTGAACTGTCTCTGCAACCTCTTCATACCCCTTGCCAGCTTCGACTAATTTACAGGCAAGCTTTACAAGGGTCCCTAATCCAAGACTTGCAGAACCAGTATCAATAATTTTTATTTCAACATTATCCAGGTCCTGGGAAGCAAGCTGAGCAGATTTTACAGTACCACTTAACTTACCTGAAATATGAATAGAAATAATCTGATCATATTCTTCAGCCATCTCTTTGTATTTTTCAATAAACTTACCAGCAGAGGGCTGGGAAGTAGTCGGAATAATATCCTCTTTTCTTATCTTATCAAAAAATTCAGCAGACTCAATATCTACTCCATCTATAAACTGCTCATCGCCAAAATGAAGAGTCAGAGGAATAGTAAATAAATATTCTCTGCTCTCAATAAATTCTTCTGGTAAATCATTAGTGCTATCTGTCAGGATTCCAATTTTGCTCAAACTAAACACCTCATTTTATTATTTTATTCTAAATTAATTATTTTATTCTAGTGAAATAATATATGGATAAAGCGGCTGTTCCCCAGCATATATCTCTATTTCATCAATATCATCAAAGCGATTTAATAACTTCTTTCTTAATTTAACAGCATCATCTTCATCTACTTCTTCACCATAATAAATAGTGATTAATTCTTCATCTTCAAGGGAATCTTCAAACAATTTAACTACTACTCTTTCATAGTCATTACCTTTAACTTTTATATTACCATCTATTAAACCGATAACATCTCCCTCTTTAATATCAAGACCCTGAACTCTAGAGTCTTTAACGGCAATTGTAATCTGCGCAGTCCTAACAAACTCTCTTTCTTCATCCATAGCCTCAACCATTACCTCTAAATCTTCATGCTCATTATAATGCATCATAGCAGCAATAGCCTCAGCAAAAGACCTGGTTGGAATCACCTTAACAATCTTTTCTTCTTCAAGTTCTGCCGCCTGTCTGGCTGCAGATACAACATTTTTATTATTAGGAAATATAATAATTTCCTTTGCATTAAGATTTTCAATGGCCTGAACAAAATCATTAGTACTCGGGTTCATTGATTGGCCACCAAAGATAACCTCATCTGCTCCTAATTCAGTCAGAATATTTTTGATACCCTCACCTGCAGCAACAGTTATAATACCTCTATTCTTTGGTTTATCATTCTTTTTATTAGACTTTTTAACTTCAGCATCAAAAGAATTGCTGGCATTTATTGAATGATCCTCATTCACAACTCTTAATTCTGGTTTATTTTTATCAATCATTTCACGATGCTGACTCTTCATATTATCTATTTTAATATCATCAATGATGCCTATTTTAAGTCCATATTCCAAAATAACTCCAGGATGATTTGTGTGAATATGGATTTTGATAACTTCATCTGAACCAACAACCATTAATGAATCTCCATAGTTATTTAATTCTTTTCTTATCCTGTCTATCTCTTTCTGTCCATCTTCCTTATCAAGATGAATTAGTAGCTGAGTACAAAAGGTATATTTAATATCTTCTTCCTTCTGACTATGAGCTCTGGCCTGTTGTGCAACAGCTTTTTCAGATGATTGAGAATAAACAACTTCTCCTTTTAATGCCTGAAGCATGCCCTCAAGAATAAAAATATATCCCTGACCTCCGGCATCAACAACTTCAGCTTCTTTCAAAACAGGAAGCTGTTCTGGAGTCTTATTTAAAGCAATATTAGCAGCTTCAATAGTCTCTTCCAGTACGACCTTAGTATCATCGCTCTTTTTAAGGCCCTTTATAGCGCCATCAGCGGCTTTTCTTGAGACAGTTAGTATTGTACCCTCAACTGGCTTCAAAACTCCTTTATAGGCTATTTTTGAGGCATTTTTAAGGGCTTCAGCTAAATCTTCAGCATTCATAAGTTTATTCCCTTCAACCGCCTGGGCAAATCCTCTCAAGAGCTGAGATAATATAACTCCTGAGTTACCTCTTGCTCCCATTAAAGCTCCTCTAGACATAGATTCGCAGATATCATCTATTCTATCAGATCTACTATTTTTCGTTTCTTCAACCGCTTCCTGCATTGTTAAATACATATTGGTACCTGTATCACCATCAGGAACCGGAAATACATTAAGGGAATCTACCAGAGATTTTTGCTGACCTAATCTGCTTAATCCAGTCTCCAGCATCTCTTTAAATCGGTCGCCATCTATGGTATTAATCCCCTTGCTCTTTTTATTACCGGTCTTCATCTTGGACCCTCACTCCCTGTACATTAATGTCAACTTTAGCTACCTCTACACCTAGCTTATCATTGACAGTATAATTTACTCTTTCCATGGCGTTTGCTGCTACCTGTTGAATATTCGTACCATATTCAACAATAATATTTAGCTCAAGACTTACTTTATCTTCTTCAATATTAACTATTATACCTTTAGTTAAATTGTCCCAGCCAAGTAAATCAGCTATGCCATCCTGCATATTCCTGGAAGACATGCCAACTAAACCATAACATTCCATAGCAGCAAGGCCAGCTATTTTAGCTATAACATCTTTGTTAACAACAACTTTTCCAAATTCTGTTTGCCATTCTTTTGACATATTCTCACCTCGTTTATAAGACAAAAGATTTAATTTAATTCTACAACAATTAGATAAAACTTGCAAATCCAACTTATAATTCTCCA
>SLSL01000088.1 GCA_007130465.1 Halanaerobiaceae bacterium
CTAATTGGCCTCAATTTTAAAGATGAACAGACTGATTTTATATTAAATTTAATTTTTCAGCCTCTCTGACTGCCTCAGTCCTGTTTTTTACTGAGAGCTTGCTATAGATATTACTGGTATGCCATTTGACTGTGTTAAGGGTAATAAATAAATTTTTGGCTATCTCTTTATTTGTCTGACCTTCTGATATTTTTTCAAGAATTTCAATCTCCCTTTCACTTAAAATTTCAGGGCTTTTATAATCCAGCTCAGCAAATATTTTATTAATCAATTCTTCTTTATCGTCATCCAGCAGGTCAACTTCTGACTTATAAGCTGCAAGTATCCTGGCTATTTCCTGGCCTTCATCTATAATTGTTCTAAAATATTCATTTTCTAAACTTATATTTAAAATATAGGCAATATTATTTATATCAATATTTTGAGATCTTCTATAGCTGAGTTTTGCATATAAGAGCCTGGACTTTAATTCTGTGCCAATCAGTCCATATTTCTGAGAGAAATCCAGTATATTATCCAGCAGTTTTTTTGCCTTATCGAAGCTATCAATTATAAGATAAGCTCTGGCCAGGGTTAGGTATTCTTCATCTCTAAAGAGCTGGATCTCATTATTCTCATTTATTCCTTTAGCCTTTAAGTACTTAATAGCTTTCTGGCAATTACCAGTATTACTCTCATCAGAAATCCATAACCTGGCCCTCCAGGCATTATTCCAGCAACTAAAAAAGGCATTCTTGACTGCAGCTTCTATAAGATCTAATTCAGCCAGTAATTCTTCTGCCCTGGCATAATCCTTTACTGAAAATAGATGATTTAGGGCAAATGAATATGAATAGGATTTAATACTTGTGATAGCAGGGCTATTCTGGATCCTGTCTAAATTACTATAGACCAATTGACTGGCAGCTTCTAGTTGATTATATTCACTTAAAATTGCCCCTTTAATCATTTCAACAAACCTGGTCAGGCTGTTATTAATAGCAGTACTATTGATTTTATGCTGCAACAATTTATTGGAGAGCCTCTCAGTTTGATAAAGATTGCCTGTATACCAGTATGAGATTATCTCCTTTAAGTTTGCTACCTGGATAAAAAAGTTATAATCATCGGCAGGATAACTATTTTTAACGGCATTAAATCTTTTGATAGCCTGATCAAATTGGCCTGAGAGCATAAGTTCGTTACCAGAAACCATGTTAATTAACATTTCCCAGTATGAATTTGCAGGAAGTTTTTTTAATAGTTCATCAGGAGAACCCTTTATATCCAATTTTTCACCCTTTGAATTGGCATAAAGAAACCGGGTAAGATAGAAGAGGCCTGTATAGATATCTGCTTCTTCTTTTGGGTATTGATTTAAAATGCCCTGATCAATCTTTTCCTTGAGATAGTTGATTTTACTTGCAATTAGATCATTTTGGCCTGTTAACAGATTGAGGATAAATAGATCCATTAAGTAGAGTTTTAAGTTATTATTAAGCTTTTCTTCCGGGATTCTCTCCAGCCATTCTTTGATCAGGATATGCTTTCCTTCAGTATTTAGTTCTTTAAAGTTATCAAAGAGTATCTCACCAACCTGATCGTAGTTTTCTGCCAGTAAGGCCTGTTCTATTGCATCATCTATCAAATTATTGGCTAAAAACCAGTCGGTAGCCTTTGAATAGGTTTCAGAAATGATTTGAGGATTGTATCTTTCAAGATATTTTTTGATTGCCTCTGAAAATACTGAATGATAGCCATACCAGCTGCCCTGACTTTCAAATTTGCTCAAAAATAACTGCTTCTGATATACCTGATCGATTAATTCCTGACTGTTTTCCCTGCCAGTTATGGCAGCAGCAAGATCAAAGTTAAATTTATTTAATAGAGCTGTCTGCAGGATAAAGTCTTTTAAATCAGGGTCAATATCATCGAGGACATCTTCGATTAGATATTCAAAGATTAATTCTTTACTGGCTGGTAGTTTATTAATGAGGCTTTCATTGAGATTGCTGGTATAGCCTCTTAAGTTTGTAATTAATTTTATTCCTGTAATCCAGCCATCTGTTAGCCTGGATATTTTATTAATACTTTCATCTGATACTGTCAGTTCATTTTCTCTAAAGAAATCTATTATCTCTGTCTCAGAAAACTTTAATTCCTGGAGGCTAAGGGCAAGGAGTTTGCCTTTGGACTGCCAGCGATTTAATGGCCAGTTTTCTGGAATGCCCCTACCGGCAATAACTAAATGGATTTTCCCAGGCAGATTATCAATTATAAAATTGATTAAATCAAGGGTATTTTCAGATTCTATTGCATTAAGCTCATCTATAAAAATAAAAAGTCGGTTATCTATTGATTCAAGCTGATTAAGAAAATAGACCAGCAAATTATCTCTGATCTGGTTATAAATACTTTTACTAAAGCCTGACCTATCTATTTCATCAATAATATCATTGATATCCGGTGCAAAATTATCTAACTGAGATTTAATAGAGCTTATTAAATACCTCATTAATGTTACTGGAGAATTATGCTCAGATGCCAGGGTCAACCAGCAAATCTTATAATCTCTTTTTTCTAACTCATGATAAATATTCAGTAAAAAAGATGTCTTGC
>SLSL01000079.1 GCA_007130465.1 Halanaerobiaceae bacterium
CCGGCAGCAACAACTGCAGCAGACCCACCACTGGACCCTCCTGGCAGGTGATCTAAATTCCATGGATTTCTACTGGTCATAAAACCAGAATTCTCCGTCGAAGAACCCATAGCAAATTCGTCCATATTTGTCTTGCCTGCAATAACAGCCCCTGCTTCTCTCAATTTCTTAACTGCTGTTCCCTCATAAGGAGTTGTATAGCCTTCAAGCAGTTTTGAAGAACAGCTAGTAGGAAAATCTAAAGTGGCCATATTATCTTTAACTGCAATCGGAATACCTCTTAACTCACCAAAATCTTTAATTTCAACTTCAGAGCCAGCTTCAAGCCTTGAAACAAAGCCCTGTACATCACCATCAACAGCATCTATACGATTTATAAAAGCATCTATAATTTCTTCTGAACTTAACCTGCCTTCATCTCTGGCTTCAATTAACTGCCTCAAATTCATCTCATAAATTTCCATCAATATCTCCTCCAGTCCTATCTATTTTCTACCAGGTACTCTAAACTGATTATCAATCTTATCCGGGGCTTCTTCAAGTAAATTATCCCGGTCATCGCTATTACTAACTTCATCTTCCCTCAAAACATTAGTATTCTCCAGAGGATGATATGTAGGTGGAACATCCTCTGTATCCACATCCATAATCTTGCCTATATACTCTAAAATATCTCCTAATTGCTCAGTAAATTCTTCCGACTCTTCTTCAGTCAACTCCAGCTTTGATAAATTAGCCAGGTGTCTAACTTCTTCCTTTGATAACATGATTAGCCCTCCTTCAATAAATTATTAAATCCAGTCTCATCTAAAATCCTCACATCATTCTCTCTTGCCTGCTCCAGTTTAGAACCAGGATTCTCACCGACTACCAATATATCTGTTTTAGAACTGACAGCAGAAGTAACCCTGCCGCCTCTATCTTCGATAATCCCCTTGGCTTCATTCCTGGTATAACCCTCCAGGCTGCCAGTCAGAACAAAATTCATTCCAGCAAAAATCTCTTCAACTTCAGCCCCAGTCTCCTCAAGGCTCATATTAATCCCAGCCTCAGCTAATTTTTTTACAACCTCTAAATTTTCCTCACTGGCAAAGAAATTTACTATACTCTCTGCAATAACCTCGCCAACCTCATTTATAGCCGATAAATCCGAAATCTCGGCTGCTCTTAGCTCATCAATACTGGAAAATTCAGCAGTTATCAGACCTGCCGTCCTGGAGCCAACATGCCTGATTCCCAGGGCATAAATCACTCTATCAAATGACCGCTCCTTGCTCTTCTCCAGAGCTTCAAGTAAATTTTCAGCAGATTTATCTCCAAGCCTTTCCAGGCCGGCCAGTTCTTCATGTTCCAGATTATAAAGATCACCAAAATCAGAAATCAGTTCAGCCTCTAATAATTTATCTATTATCGAAGGCCCTAAGCCATCAATATTCATGGCATCTCTGGAAGCAAAATGAATTATCTTCTCCCTTAATTTAGCCGGGCAGCCTACATTCAGACATCTATGGACTGCCTCATCAGGGTCTCTAAAAACCTCAGAACCACAGGCCGGACAGGCTTCTGGCATCACAAATTCCTGTTCATCGCCAGTTCTAACATCCTTAATCACCTTGACAACCTCAGGGATAATATCCCCTGCCTTCTGAATCAAAACCTTATCGCCAATTCTGACATCCTTCCGCCTGATCTCATCTTCATTATGGAGAGTTGCCCTGCTGACTGTAGAGCCATCAACTTCCACCGGCTCCAGCATTGCCGTCGGCGTCAGGGCCCCAGTCCTGCCAATCGAAATTATAATATCCCTAACAAAAGTAGTCTTCTGCTGGGCAGGAAATTTATAGGCTATAGCCCACCTTGGGGCCTTACTAGTACTGCCTAATTCTTGCCGCAGTTCAAGCTGGTTTAACTTAATAACCATCCCGTCAATTCCATAATTTAATTCCTCTTCTTTCTCAACCCAATCAGCACAGATCTCAATAATCTTCTCAACTGAGCTTTCCTGCTGATACCAGCCAACTTTAAAGCCTATCTCTTCCAGCAACTCTAACTCATCTAAATGGGTTTCTATCTGCTCACCATCTGCTAAATTTATAATATCATAGGCCAGAAAAGATAGAGGTCTCTCTGCAGCAACCTTTGGGTCTAACTGTCTTATCGAACCAGCAGCTGCATTCCTGGGATTAGCAAAGGGTTCAAGGCCAGCATCAAGCCGTTTTTCATTTAATTCCTTAAATCTATCATCAGGGATATAAACTTCCCCTCTTAGCTCAATATCTATCTCTTTATTTAACTTTAAAGGAATAGCAGCTATCGTCTTCACATTGGCGGTCACATTCTCGCCAACCTGGCCATCACCTCTTGTTAAGGCCAGTTCTAAACTGCCATTTTCATATCTAATAATTAAAGCCAGGCCGTCTATCTTATGCTCAACTATATAATCATAATTAATATCAACAGCCAGGTTTTTTCTGACCCTACTGGCAAAATCCTTTAAGTCCTCTCCGTTAAAAGCATTATCCAGGCTCAACATCTGCTGGCTATGCTCAACCTTTTCAAAGGCATCAATCGGACTGCCTCCAACCCTTGCTGAAGGCGAATCTTCTGACTTAAATTCAGGATATTTATCTTCCAGCTCAATTAACCTGTTCATCATCTCGTCGTATTCGCTATCTGCTATTTCAGGACTATCTTCAACATAATATTTATATTCATGATACCTTAACTCTTCCCTCAACCGATCAATCTCTGATTTAGCTTCTTCTTTATCTAATTCAAATTCAGCCATAACTTACCTCCTGACAGGTTGCAGAGGAGCATATTCAGCCAGCAGCTCCCTCTCTTTTCCATCTTTAAAACGGATAGTCAATTTTGTTCCTTTATCTTCTTTAACCTGCTTAATCTTACCGATACCCCAGCTAGGATGAATAACCTGCTGGCCCTCTCTATAATTACTGCTTTTAGCATTATTATTTCTGTTATTATTATCCTTAATATCTATACTATCATAATTTTCATCTTCTTCACAATTGATCAGGCTATCTGGTATCTCATTTAAAAATCTCGATGGAGCATAATACTTGCTCTCTCCATATCTAAACCTATTCTTAGCCCGCAAAATATATAATTTATCCTGGGCCCTGGTTATCCCAACATAACAGAGCCGTCTTTCTTCTTCAATCTCACTGGTATCATCCATTGAATTACTATGGGGAAAGAGCCCTTCATCAAGCCCTGCCAGAAATACAACTGGAAATTCCAACCCTTTGGCAGAATGTAATGTCATTAAAGTAATAAAATTATTCTTGTCTTCCATGGTATCAATATCAGAAATCAAGGCAACCTCTTCTAAAAATCCTGCCAGGCTGCCATCATCATTATCCTGAAGATATTCCTGCATAGCACTCTGTAATTCCCCAATATTCTCCAGCCTTTCCTGGGCCTTAGGGCCTTCTTTAGCAAGTATCTCTGATTCATAGCCAGTCTTAGAAAGAATCTTACTTACCAGCCTATCAATAGTTATTTCGTTTTCTAAGCCCTGAAATTCCGCAATTAATTCTGCAAACTCAATAACTTTCCTGGCATAAGCCTTAGTTAATTCAGGATTCTTCTCAGACTCCTGACATGATTGAAATAAAGAAATATTATTGGCATAGGCATAATCCTGAACCCGCTCAAGTGTTTTAGCTCCAATCCCCCGGGCCGGCTCATTAATTATTCTTAATAAAGCAGCTGTATCAGCCGGATTATTAATTAACCTTAAATAAGCAACAATATCCTTAATCTCTTTCCGGTCATAAAACTTCAGGCCACCAACAATCTGATAGGGTACCTGATTCCTTCTTAAGACATCCTCAATACTTCTGGACTGAGCGTTGGTCCTGTATAATACAACCATATCCCCATAGCTATATCTCCCAGACCTATTCATTTTCTTTGCTTCTTCCATGATAAAGCCAGCCTCTTCTTTATCAGTTACTGCCTCAAAAAACTCAATACTATCCCCTTCACCTCTCTCAGACCAGAGGTCTTTATCCAGGCGAGAGCTATTATTTTTAATCACAGACTGGGCAGCCTTTAAAATATTCTCCTTAGACCGATAATTCTGTTCTAATCGAATCACCTTAGCATTACTAAAATCATTCTCAAAATTCAAGATATTATTAATATCTGCTCCCCTGAAACCATAAATCGACTGGTCAGGATCGCCAACTACAAAAATATTATTTTCAGACCCTGTTAATAGTTGACTTAATCTATACTGGGCATGGTTGACATCCTGATACTCATCTACCAGAATATATTTATATTTTTCATTATAATATTCCTTCACCTTAGGATATTCAGTAAATAGCTGGCAGGGTTTCATAATCAGGTCATCAAAATCAAAGGCATTACTCTCTTTCATCCTCTGCTGGTATAGTGGGTAAATCTGAGCAACTATTTCAGACAGATAATTAAATTTATCAACTTTATAATCCTTTGGCCTAATCAATTGATTCTTAGCATCACTTATCTCATTTAAAACTCTACTCGGTTTTGTCTGCTTAGTATCAATATTTAGATCCTGCATAATCTCTTTAACCATTCTTTTCTGATCAGAGGTATCATAAATAGAAAAATTCCGCTTAAAACCGAGTTTTCCTGCTTCTTTTCTCAAAAGAGTAGCTCCAAAGGAATGAAAAGTCCCTACCCAGCTCCTCATATCCTCTGAGATCAATTTATTTGCCCTTTCTTTCATTTCAGAGGCCGCCTTGTTAGTAAAGGTCATCGCCAGGATATTTCCTGGATTTACCCCATATTCTGCAATTAGATAGGCAATCCTCCTGGTTAAAACTCGTGTCTTGCCACTTCCTGCTCCTGCCAGAACTAAAGCAGGCCCTTTGTAATGCTTAACCGCCTCTTGCTGAGGCTGATTAAGCCCTGCTAAAATTTGCTTATCTATTGAATTCATTAATCAATCACTTCTCCTGCTAAATATTCTTCTAAATCTTTAAAAGGTTCTTCTTTAAATAGCAAATGACTCTTGCAATTACAATCACTGGATCCTAAACCATCTTCAACAATCTCAATATTATCCAGCTCCAAAAGAGCCTCTGCTATTTTACATTCATAATCTTTATCTAATGGCCAGGCATAAACATGCTGGATATTTGCATCAGTTAAAAAATAGTCAATATGCCAGTGAAACCTTTCTGCCCCTTCTAGATATCTTCCTACTCTGGAATTTAAGTTTTTCTGGGCACTACCTATATAATAATAGTAACCGGCTGGAAATGCAATCTTACCTAAGGCACCAACTTCAATCCTGCCAGGTTTATGTTTGAATATTTCAAGAATATAGATGCCTGAGTCAAAGCCAAACTCCTCCATAATTTAACCTCCCAAGAAATCAATTAAAATTATTTCCTCCATATTAAATCATATCAAAAAAGCACCTGTTTTAACAGGTGCAATTTTATTAATATCTTGCTATAAGTTCTTTTTGAATATCTTTCATACTTAAACCTGAATCTACCAGGAGTACAATTAGATGATAAATTAAATCAGCAGTCTCCTCTGCCAGCCTTTCAGGATCAGCAAGGGCAGCAATTACAGTCTCAACTGCTTCCTCACCAACTTTTTGCCCTATTCTTTTATTTCCAGCCTTAAATAATGAAGTTGTATAAGAATTTTCTGGCAGATTAATCTTCCTGGATTTAATTATTTCTTCTAACTTATAAATTATCTCCCAGCCAGAAACATTGGCTTCCCTGTAAAACTCCCTGTAAAAGCAACTTTGATTGCCTGTATGACAGGCCGGCCCTGCTGGCTCAACTTTAACAAGAATAGTATCACCATCACAATCCAGTGAAATTTCTTTTACTTCCTGGTAATTACCTGAAGTCTCTCCTTTAAGCCAGAGTTCCTGTCTCGATCTACTATAAAAAGTAGCCTTACCTGTTTCTGCTGTTTTATTAATCGATTCTCTATTCATATATGCCAGCATTAACACCTGGCCAGTATTTATATCCTGTAAGATAGCCGGCACAAGACCACTTTTATCAAACTCTACTTCTTCTAAAAACTCTGCCAGATTAAAATTAACTAATCCCAAATTAATCACTCTCCCCAACAGGTCTTATCGGAAGCCCTTTATCCAATAGATATCTCTTGCATTCCTTGATTGGATGAATATCCTGATGCCAGATAGAAGCAGCTAAAGCAGCATCGGCCTCTCCCTCAGTCAGGGCATCATATAAATCTTCTGGAGACCCGGCCCCTCCAGAAGCAATCAGAGGAATCCCAATAACATCACTAACAGCCTTTAGCTGTTCTAAATCATAACCATCTTTAGTTCCATCAGCATCCATACTGGTTAATAAAATTTCACCGGCTCCAAGTTTTTCAGCCCTCTGAGCCCATTCAACTAAATCTAGGCCAGTCTCCACGCTGCCGCCACTAATTAAGACCTCCCAGCCATCGCCAGAAGCCTTCTTCCTCCCATCAATGGCAACAACAACGGCCTGGCTGCCAAATTCTTTAGCAGCTCTAGTAATCAGGTCAGGGTCCCTGACAGCAGCTGAATTGATTGCCACCTTGTCAGCCCCGGCCTGAATTAAATCTTTAAAGTCAGCTATTGATTTAATTCCACCGCCAACAGTAAAGGGAATAAAAAGATTTTCTGAAACTTCAATCGCTAAATTCTTAATGGTCTCCCTGTTTTCTTTAGTTGCCGTAATATCTAAAAACACCAACTCATCAGCCCCAGAAGTATTGTAATCTCTGGCCATCTCAACCGGATCTCCCTGATCTTTTAAATCAACAAACTTCTCTCCTTTAACAACCCTTCCATCTTTAACATCCAGGCAGGGTATTAATCTTTTAGTTAGCATATTACAATCCCTCCTGCCAGACTTTTTTAATATTAATTATACCTTTATAAATTGCCTTACCGACTATTGCCCTTTTAACTCCAATCGAATCTAACTTTTTTAGATCATCTAAAGTAGTAATACCTCCAGATGCTGTAATTTCAACTCCGTAACTCAACAATCTCTCAATATATTCAAAGTTAGGCCCTTCAAGCATCCCATCTTTATCAATATCAGTATAAATAAATCTATTAATTCCTTTGCTGATAAAATCTTCAATAACCTCTTCAACCTGAATCTCAGTATCCTCTTCCCAGCCTGAAAGGGCTATCTTACCATCTCTAGCATCTAAACCGACTATAACCCTTCCACTGCCATATTCCTCAGCTAAACTCACAGGCAACACAGGATTCTTAATAGCCGCAGTCCCAATTACGACAGCATCTGCAAATTTTAAATATTCTTCTGCAAACTGATAATTTCTAATTCCGCCGCCTATCTGGCTTTTCAGGCCAGGTATTGAACAGATCTCTTCTATTAAATCCTGGTTAACCGGTTTCCCTGCCTTAGCTCCATCCAGGTCAACTATATGGATTTCACTGGCTCCATCTTCTTTAAAACTTTTAGCCCTGGCAGCAGGATCCTGATCCATTACTTCCTCTCTATCATAATCACCCTTTGTTAATCTCACTGCTTTACCATCTATAATATCAATCGCTGGAATTACTATCATTTAATCACTCCAATCAGATTTTCTAAAAACTTCAATCCTGTCCTGCCGCTCTTTTCAGGATGGGGCTGAATAGCCCAGATATTATCCCTATTAAGAATTGCTGTAAATTCCTGACCGCCGTAATCAGACTTAGCAACTGTTAATCCAGTAATCACCGGCACAAAATAACTATGAACAAAATAAAAATAATAATCAGGTAGATTATTAAATACTTCTGACTCCTCCATCGTCTCAATTTTATTCCAGCCAATCTGAGGCACCCTTCTAATCTTATCTGAATCAAACCTCAGGCATTCTCCATCGAATATTCCTAATCCTGAGGCCAGCCCACTTTCCTTACTCCTGGCAAATAAAAGCTGCAGGCCAAGACAGATTCCTAAAAAAGGCTTACCTGAATCTATATATTCAATTATCGGTTTTATTAAATTCCCCTTCTCAAGCCCTGCCATTCCTGCTGCAAAAGAGCCAACCCCCGGCAAAACTAAAACTGAAATTTCATTATTTATCTCATTACCATTGTCTATAACAGAGGCCTCTTCATTCAAATACCTAAAAGCCCTTTCTACATTTCCAATATTCCCTGCACCATAATCAATTATTCCAATCAATGTCTGCCACTCTCTCCAAGGCTCCCCTTAGTAGATAATGGTCTTCCTTCCAATCTATCATCAGGCCTTAAAGCCTGGTCTGTAGCCCTGGCAAAAGCTTTAAAAACCCCTTCAATCAGATGATGGGCATTACCATTCCTGATTACCACAAAATGCAGATTTAAACAGCCATTGCTGGTTAAAGCCCTAAAAAACTCATCAACTAATTCAATCGGAAACCCATTTATCTCTGTTCTATCTGATTCTAGATTACTTTTATAATATGACCTTCCGCCAAGATCAACAACTGCCTGCACTAAAACTTCATCCATCGGCAGAGTAAAATCACCATATCTTGTAATTCCTCCTCGCTGGCCTAATTGTTTATTCATCGCCTGGCCAAGAAGAATCCCAATATCTTCAACTGTATGGTGCTTATCAATTTCAAGATCCCCCTCTGCCTTAAGCTTTAAATCAATAAAACCATGCTTACACCAGAGTTCAAGCATATGATCAAAAAAACCAATTCCTGTATTTATATCATACTCTCCTTCGCCAAATAAATCCAACTCAAGCTTAATATTAGTTTCATTTGTATTTCTTTCTAGCTTAACCATTCTTAAACCCCCTCTAAAATTGCCTTCAACGCTTCTTTAAACAGTTCATTTTCTTCTGGCAAGCCAACACTTACCCTTAAAGCTTTACCCAATATATCAAGGTCATTCCAGTATCTTATCATAAGATTTCTTTCCAACAATTTATCCTTAATCTCTTCCTCATCACCATCTGTCTTAAATAGAATAAAGTTACCTTCAGAATGAAAATGAGTAATCCTATCATGCTCTACTAGAAAATCCTCTAGCTTAATTCTTTCATTTCTCATCTCTATCCATTGCTTTCTATATTCATCTTCAAATCCTAATAATGTAACTGCTATCTTAGCACTATAATTGCTCACATTATAAGGCGATCTTATCTCATTTAAATCGTCTACTACAGACTGATTTGCCATTAAATAACCAACTCTAAGACCTGCCAATCCAAAAGCTTTTGAGAGGGTCCTTAAAATTATTAAATTCTGATTATCTTCTATCAGGTCAATAGCAGTTTCGCCAGAAAATTCATAATAGGCCTCATCAACAACTACCATCAGGTCAGTTTCAGCTAAAAGTTCAGCCAGCCAGCTCAATGATAATCTTTCACCTGTAGGATTATTTGGATAACATAAAAATATTATTCCATCATCAAACTTCCTGGCAAGCTCCATAATTTCATCCTCTGGGAATATAAAATCATCTTCCAACATATAAGGAACTTCCTTGATCTCAGTGCCAGTGACTCTAGCATAATGACTATACATTCCAAAAGTAGGAGCCGGCGATATCATAACCCTATCTCTTCCACCATATTTTAAAAGACTTAATAAGATCAACTCATCAGAACCATTTCCAGCTATAATCTTATCTGCTGGAAAGCCAGCATAACTACTTAATGCATCCCGCAATTCACTGTAAGTCTTTTCAGGGTATCTATTATAAGCTACTTCTAAAGCAAGCCTATTAACCTTTTTTGCCACCTCGCCACTTAATGGATAGGGATTCTCATTAGATGATAATTTAATCATTATTATCACCATTACTTTCCAGCCTAATCCTGGCTGCACTGGCATGAGCTGGCAAACCTTCTGATTCTGCAATTCTTTCAATATCTGTAAATGTACTCCTCAACTCTTCTTCAGTAAAATAAATTAAGCTAGAACTCTTAACAAAATCATTTACTGATAAAGGAGAGGAAAATCTGGCAGTCCCAGAAGTTGGCAGAACATGATTAGGCCCTGCCAGGTAATCTCCAGCAACTTCAGGTGTCCATCTCCCAATAAATATCGATCCAGCATGTTTTATCCTATCAATATATTTTAACGGATCATTTACAATTAACTCTAAATGTTCAGGAGCAATCTTATTGCTGGCTGCAATAGCTTCATCCAAACTTTCAACTTTTATAATTAAGCCATAGTCCTCAAGAGAAGACTTTGCCGTTTCTTTAGTTTCTAACTTTTCAAGCTGGCCTTCCAACTCATTTTCAACTTTAATAATTATGTCTTCTTCAGTCGTAATCAAAACAACTCTGGCTTCAGGATCATGCTCAGCCTGGGCCAACAAATCAGCAGCAATAGCAGCCGGTTCAGCTGTTTCATCAGCAATCACCAGCACCTCACTGGGGCCTGCCAGCATATCAATATCTACCTGACCAAAGACCAGCTTCTTTGCCATAGTTACATACTTATTGCCTGGGCCAACTATTTTATCGACGCTTTTAATAGTCTCAGTACCATAGGCCAAAGCGGCTATAGCCTGGGCTCCACCAATAGAGTAAACTTCATCAATCCCGCATAAATTTAAAGTTCTTGCTACTACAGGATTTATTTTGCCATCTTTACCTGGTGGCGATACAGCCACTATCTCCTCAACTCCAGCTACTAAAGCAGGCACTGCTGTCATTAAAACAGAACTTGGATAGGCAGCCCTTCCACCTGGTATATAAAGACCAACCCTGTCTAGTGGAGTAACCTGTTCGCCAACAAAACCTCCATTTTCATTTCTCTTATACCAGCTTTTATTTAGTTGACTCTTTGAGTAATCAATTAATCTATTTTTAGCTACCTTAAGAGATTCCAGTAATTCAACTTTAATTTCAGCAGTCTTCAAAAATTCTTTATCAACATTTAATTCCTCTAATTTAACTCCATCATACTTTTCCGTAAAATCATATAAAGCCTTATCTCCTTTTTCCATTACAGTTGTTATTATCCTGTTTACATTTTCCATTAATTCCCCAGAATAATCAACCTTTTTATTTTGCAAAAACTCATCTAATCTATTATTAACTTCTGGTAAACTTATCTTCTCCATATTAATTACTCCCTATATTTGATTTAATCCCACTAATTATTTCATCAATAAGGCTAGAATTTGTTCTATAACTCATTCTATTTACAATCATTCTCACTGAAGACTCTAAAATAGTACCTATAGATTTCAAATTATTCTTCCTCAAAGTAGTTCCAGTTGATGTAATATCTACAATAATATCTGCAAGATCCACTAATGGTGCAAGTTCAACTGAACCACCTAATTGAATTATCTCAACTTTGATTCCTAAATCATTAAAATAATTCGCTGTTAAATTTGGATAAGAAGTAGCTACCCGTAAATTATCAGGTAAATCTCCAGGTTTTTCATAATCAAACTTATTTGGGACTGCCACTACCAGGCTGCATTTACCTATCTCAAGATCAAAAACCTCATAGATATTCCTTTCCTTTTCAGCAATTACATCTTTACCAGTAAAACCAATATCAGCTGCACCATGTTCAACGTAAGCTGGAACATCTACTGGTTTCGTTAACATAAATTCATTACCAGTCTCATCAACTCTCTGTACTAACTCCCTTGATAATGTAGATAAATTATTATCCATACCGATTAATGGGGTATCACTGCAAACTTCTATTACCTGTGAAAATAATCGGCCTTTAGGCATTGCAATCTTTAAATTCAGTTTCGACATACTCTAACACCTCAACAATCCTCTCAAAATTTATTTTCTCTTTTTCAACATAAATATCAAATGAAGCATTTTTATTTATTTTTATTATTATTTCATCAGCATTCAATTCCTCAGCTTGAATGTCTTCATATTCAACTAGTGTTTCATAACCTTCATTCTGTAAAGCTGTTATCAGATCATAAGATTTTTCTAGATTATTTACCTCAGAAACATAAATTTTAATTTTATTATTCTTATCTAAACCTTGACCACCATTTACAGCCAACCTTAGTCTTTCCATTCCAACAGCAAATCCTACTGCCGGGATACTTTCTACCCCAAACCTGGATAATAACTTATCATAACGGCCACCACCACAAATATTGTAGCCTAAATTAGGTGACATTACTTCAAAGACAATACCTGTATAATAATCTAAATTTCTCATTAAAGTCAAATCAAAATTTATTCTGTCAGCCATATCTATTAATTTTAAGCTGCCATATATCTTCTTTAAATGATTCAAAGAATTATTTTTACCATCTATAATTTTTTCTGCTTCAGCAAATATTTCTGGCCCACCTCTTAACTCGAGTAATTTCAGTAGTTTATCTTTTTTATCTTTCTCAAGTTCAAGACAGATATTTCTATAACCAACCAGATCTCTACTTGCCAGCTTTGCTTTTAATTTCTTAATTAATTCTTCATCTAATTCCAGACTCAAAAATACTTCTTCTAAAAAACTAATATTTCCTACCTCAACCTGAAAATCATCTAAACCAGCAGATTCAATTATTTTTTGAACAAGCAGTAGTATCTCTATATCAGCATCTTCACTACCGCCAAATCTTTCAGCACCTAGTTGATAAATCTCTCTATCCTTCCCACTCTGAGTTGTCTCATGGCGATATACAGAAGAATAATAATAAAATCTCGTTGGAAATGTAATATTATTCTGTTCTCTAGCAACTAAACTGGCAATTGCTGAAGTCATCTCCGGTCTTAATACTAAAATATCTCCCTGATAATCAATTAACTTATAATAATTTTTAACTTTCTCTTTCTCAACTCCAGAACAGACAAGAGAATACGGCAGTAATGCCGGAACATATAAAGGTTCATAACCAAATTTTTCAAGTATATTTTGACCATTATTCTTTAACAAATCTAAAGCCCGTGCTTTATCAGGCATATAAAATGCCATCCCTTCTGGTAATCCATTAAATTTAAGTTCCATATACAATCCTCCAGTAAATAAATATTTGCTTTAATTCTTTATCACACTAAAGAATATAACATATACATCTCCTGCTGTCAAGAAAATATTTAACAAAACAAAAAGGCACCAGCTCATTTAAAGCTGGCACCTTTAATTTAATATTAAATTTTTTTAATTTATCTATTTAGTTTAGGGTCAAATATATCCCTTAAACCATCGCCTAATAAATTAAAACCTAATACAGATAAAACTATTGCAATCCCAGACCAGGTAGTTAAATGAGGAGCAGATCTTAAAGCCTCTCTACCAGAAGCTAACATTCTCCCCCAGCTGATCATTGGTGGCTGAGCACCTAAACCAAGAAAACTCAATCCAGCTTCAGTTACAATGGCTGTTCCCATACCTAATGTTGCCATAACCATCATAGGCGCAAAACCATTTATCAGAATATGCTTAAATAAAATTGAAAAGTTTGTTGCTCCCATAGCTCTTGCCGCTTCTACAAACTCTTCTTCCTTTAAGCCTAAAACCTGGCCTCTGGTAATCCTGGCCATTGTAGGTATTCTTACGATAGCAATTGCAAACATCGCATTAACCATTCCTGGACCCAATACTGCTACAATAAAGATTGCTAGTAAAATAGCCGGGAAAGCAAGAATTACATCCATAAGTCTCATGATAACCTCATCTAAATATCCCCCGACATATCCTGCAATAGCTCCTAAAATCAAGCCAATTAATAATGAGATACCCACAGCTATAAAACCTACCAGCAACGATACTCTTGAACCCATTATTAATCTACTAAATATATCTCGCCCTAAATTATCTGTGCCTAAAATATGTTCTCCTCCAATACCTTCAGGGGCTTGATACCTATTAAATAAATTCTGGGCATACGGATCCTGAGGTACTATTCTTGGTGCTAAAATTGCTATAATAATCATTAAGCCTATTAGTATAATTCCAACTAAAGCCTGTTTATTTTTTATTAATGTTTTCATCATTTACATATCCTCCCTTTGATATAATCAATCATAGCGAATCCTTGGATTTAGATAGGCATAACTTATATCAACCAATAAATTAGCCATTGAAAATGCAACAGCTAGTAATAAAGTACCTGCCTGAACTATTGGGAAATCTCTCTGCGATATTCCATTATATATCAATCTACCTACACCAGGCCAGGAAAATACTACTTCAATAATAATTGCACCACCAATCATAGCACCTAATCTAATACCAAGCACTGTTACAACAGGGAGGAGAGCATTTCTTAATGCATGTTTAGTAACTACAACTCTTTCTCCTAATCCTTTAGAGCGAGCTGTCCTAATATAATCAGCCTTTAAAACATCTAGCATACTTGATCTTGTTAAACGAGTTAAAAGTGCTGTCTGAATGACACCTAACGAAATTGCAGGTAATATTAAAAATCTAACAGCATTAATTAAGGTAGAAAAACTGGCAGTTGTAAAGATACTACCAATTCCGACAAATAATGACGGCCCTCTACCAAATAACGGTAAAAATTCAATCGGTAATGCTACGTGTGTCAAAAGCATTAAACCAATCCAGAAACTGGGCATAGAAACCCCTAATAGAGCCAGCACCATCGTAGAAAAATCTATCCAGGTCGATCGTTTAATCGCTGCTATCATTCCTAAGGGTATAGCAACAATAATCGATATTATCATACCCATTAAAGCTAATTCAATGGTAGCTCCCATTCGGGCAAATATTAACTCAGTAACCGGTCTCCGCTGCCTGATTGAAGTACCTAAATCACCCTGTAATACATTGCCAGCCCAGCGGAAATACTGGATATGTAAGGGTTGATCCAAACCATAATTCTCTCTTAATCTCTCAACTTCTGCTGGAGAAGCATCTTCACCTAACATAATCCTTACTGGATCACCTGGTGCAAAATGCACTAGCATAAAAACAATAATTGAAACTCCAATTAAAATCAATATTAAATTTAATAAACGTCTTATAATATATTTAGACATCTTTAAAAGCGAATCTCCCTTCTACTATAATAATCCATATTTTTTCCTATTTAAAGGGTGAAATTTTTAAAAAGAAGGCTAAAACACCGGCATAAGCCGGTGTTTTAGCTTTTATACCATCAAACTAATATTTCACAACTAATTACTCAGCTCTTTCTAAGAAAGGAACTGACAACCACGCATTAGCTGAATATGAATGAATCTCAAATCCCTCAAACTCAGGCTGAACAAGAGCTACCTCTTCGGTATAATTAATAAATGCTTTTGGCGCTTCTTCATTTAATATCTCTTGAACTTCTCGATAAATTTCAATTGATCTCTCTGAGTTTGGATCAACAGTTCTACCTTCCTCTAATAATTCATCCATCCTATCATTGGTGAAGTTAATATGGTTGGCTGAACCTTCACTATGGAACTGACGATATGAAGCCCTATCAGGATCCATCTGGCCGCCCCAACCTAGAATAAACATTTCATAATCATTGGTATCATAAATTCTATCGAGGAACGCACCCCATTCTTCAATAACTACTTCAACATCGATTCCTATTTCTCCTAACTCATATTCCATAATCTCAGCAATCTGCATTCTCACAGGGTTCTCATTAGTAAATATTCTGATTTCAACATCCTCTTCAGCAGCTATTGAATTCTGAAAGTATTCCTGTGCCTTTTCAGGATCATAACCTATAAAGTCAAGATCTTCATGGAACCAGGGCATGTTTGGCATAATCTGACTCTGGCCAACTTCTCCAATACCCTGCTGTACATGTTCTACAATAGCTTCACGGTTTAGCATATGTGATACAGCTTTTCTTAAGTTCTTATCAGTCATTGGACCTTCTTCATTATCGAAACCAACATAACTGTATCCAGTACCTGGTGTTCTGTAAACATCAACATCAGGATCATCTTCTAACCGGGCTAATTCATCAGGTACAACTCCACCCTGATACATATCAATTTCGCCAGCTTCAAAGGCTAATAGACGGGCTGAATCTTCAGTTATAGCTCTAAATTCTACAACATCAAAATTAGGAGTTCCGCCCCAATAATCTTCGTGAGCTTCTAAAATCATCCGATCATCTCTATCCCATGACTCAAAAACATATGGTCCTGTACCTACTGGTTCATTACCAAAGTCTTCTCCAAGTTCTTCACCTTTATCCCTTGGAACTATACCAAAACGAGCAATATTGTTGATTAAGAAAGTATTAACTTCACTTAAATGAAGTGTAACCTCATAATCATTAACTATTTCTACTTCTTCGATAGCAGCATATAAGTCTCTATTAGCTGCATCATTATCTTCGTCTAATATCCACTCAATAGTATACTTTACATCATCAGCGACGAATTCACGTCCATGATGGAACATTACACCTTCTCTTAAATAAAATGTCAACTCTGTACCATCTTCACTATATTCCCAATCTTCAGCAAGAGCCGGTTCTAAACCAAGGTCATAATTAAAGACTATTAAAGGTTCACTAATTAAATTAATTCTTTCAAAGGCTGGAATATCTACCTCTGCTCTGGTATCTAAACCAGGAGCCTCTGCACCAGAACCAATAACAACTCTACTCTCTTCTTCTGCCATTACCATTGTTGTACCAGCAAAAACAAAAGCTAACGCCAGTACAATCACCAATCCATTTCTTAAAATTGATTTCATACTCATTAACGCCCTCCTAATCAATATTTTAAAGCTAATAAATCCATTAAAATTATATCACTAGATTATATAAAAGTCAAACATATTAACCCAGCATTAAGTTGATATATATTGATTTTAATGCCTAATTCTCAATATTTCGACACTTTGCTCAATTATACCTCCCTATAATCTCTCTACCTATTATCAAACCTGCAACTGAAGCCTGCATAAGCCCCCTGGTTATTCCAGCACCATCTCCCCCAGTAAATAGATTCTTGATTCTCGTTTCAAGGTTTGGAGTCACTTCCAGCCTGGAGGAATAAAATTTAACCTCAACACCATATAATAAAGTATCTCTTGAATACATGCCAGGAGCCAGTTCATCAAGGGCCTCTAGCATCTCAATTATTCCAGTTAAATGTCTATGTGGCAATACAAGGCTTAAATCTCCAGGAGTAGCATCTTTTAAGGTTGGATCAACCAATCCCCTGCTCATTCTGGTAGGAGTGGATCTTCTTCCATTTAATAAATCACCTAAACGCTGAACCAAAACACCTCCACCTAATAAATTTGCTAATTTAGCTATAGCTCTGCCATATGTTATTGGTTCTTTAAAGGGTTCAGTAAATGTTTTACTGACTAACAGAGCAAAATTAGTATTTTCAGTCTTAATATCAGCATGACTATGGCCATTCACAGTAATTAAACCCTGATTATTTTCACTGACAACTTCACCATAAGGTGACATACAGAAAGTTCTCACCTTATCATCAAAACTAGGAGTCTGATAAATTAATTTAGATTCATATAATTTGTCAGTAAGGGGCTCAGATATTGCAGCCGGGGTTTCTACTCTAACCCCAATATCAACTGGATTTAAGCTAGTACTGATATTAAGTCTCTTAACTTCTTCAGTTAGCCAGCTGGCATTCTCTCTTCCTGGAGCTACACTAACATAATTAGTTGAAATTTTAGTTCCATCTTTTAACTCTATACCTCTTACTTTTTCATCATCATCTATTATTATTGAAGTAGCCTTTGTTTTAAATCTAATTTCAACACCCTTTTCAAGTAGATAATCTTTCATCTTACTTAAAACTTTTTTAGTATGACCAGTCCCTAGATGCCGTAATCTAGCTGGAATAAATTTAAGTCCTGCTCTAATTGCTTCATCTTTAAATTTCTGAATCTCATCATCCTCAGGCCCAAAAATCCTTTCAGGTGCATCAAATTCCAGATAAATATCATCTGCAATTTTAATCATCCTTTCAAGTTCTTCTCTGCCAATATATTCTTCTAAATTTCCACCAATATCAGCAGAAAGGGATAACTTGCCATCACTAAATGCACCTGCTCCACCCCAGCCAGAAACAATTGCACATGAAACACATTCCTGGCAGCCCTTTCCGCCTCCAGGATTAGATTTCATAGGACAGATTCTATTATCAATATCTGAACCTTTTTCAATCATTAAAATATTTAAACCAGGTTTTTCTTCTACAAGCTTCATTGCTGTAAAAATCCCTGTAGGTCCAGTTCCAACTATTACAACATCATATTCCTCAACCATTTATTAATTGGCCTCCTTAGTTAATTTAAGATCTCCTGATTCAATAAATCCCCGCCTAAACATAAACTTATAAATTATATAAGAAATTACTGCTGGCAGTAAAAAATGGAGCAATAAAACTGGAATTATTACATTGCTCCCCATAGTTTCAAAGGTGGCTACCTGGCCAACAAGCCCGCTAGTTCCCATGCCGGCTCCTATTCTACTATTTTCCATTTGAAATATAACTGTCGCAATCGGCCCTAAAATAGCAGAGCTAATTATAGGAGGTATCCAGATTAATGGCTTCTTTAGAATATTAGGAATCTGCAGCATAGAAGTCCCTAAACCCTGAGCTATCGAGCCACCAACCCCATTATCTTTAAAACTTATCACAGCAAAACCAATCATCTGAGCAGAACAACCTACTGTTGCAGCACCAGCCGCCAATCCTTCAAGACCTAATGAAATTGCCAGAGCAGCACTGGAAACTGGCAGTGTTAAAAATATTCCCATTATAACTGATACAGCTATCCCCATGGGAAACGGTTGGAGATTAGTTGCCAGATTTACTGTTTGGCCTAGCCAGTAAGAAAAACTTATCAGCCAGGGGCCAAAAATAGAACTGGCAATGCCACCGGCAATTATAGTAGTTGCTGGAACTAAAACTATATCGACCGGCGTCTTACCAGTTATCCTTTTAGCTATTTCTGCCCCTATAACTGCTGCCAGTAAAGCACCTACAGGCTCACCAATCTGAATGCTCGCTGCACTATTAACTAAATCAATAGTTCCAGCACCTAATGCACCTGTAACCAGAGAGGAGTATAAACCTAGCCCCTTTAAATTTAAACTATGAGCAATTCCAACACCAATTGCTGGACCCATTAATAACTGTGCCATTTCACCAAACTGGACCAGTATATCGATATTTAATAATTCTCCAAGTTGACTTATTATTAAGCCTATAATCAATGAAGAAAATAAACCAAGAGCCATTCCATTTAAAACTTTAACTAAATACTTTTGTATTTTTTTTAAAATTATTAGCAATTAACTCACCATTTTAATCATTATTTACCTAATCTCTTTAAAACTAAATCATACCCATCTTCACCATACTCAAGAGAACGCTTAACTCTACTAATTGTAGCAGTACTTACCCCGGTTTCAGCTACAATCTCTTCATAAGTTGTTCCATCTTTTAACATTTTTGCAACTTCCAGACGCTGAGCCATAGCCTGAATTTCACCAACTGTAGCTACATCCTGAAAAAAATCATAACATTCTTCGATATTTTCCAATTTCAAAATTGCTTCAAATAACTGCTCAGTAAATTCATTTTTAATATCTTTAGCCATTTTCTATTCCTCCTAATTTTTAATGATTATTCCCATTCTATTGTTGCCGGTGGTTTAGAGGTTATATCATATGCAACCCTATTCACCTTTTCAACCTCATTGACAATCCTTCTTGAAATTAAATCCAGAGTCTCTCCAGGAACCCTTACCCAATCAGCTGTCATTGCATCAATACTTGAAACAGCCCTTAATATAATCGGATAGCCATAAGTTCTTTCATCTCCCATTACGCCAACGCTCTTGATATCTGGTAATACAGCAAAAGACTGCCACACTTTGTCAGCAACATCAGATTTTGATAACTCTTCTCTAAAGATATAATCTGCCTTCCTTAAAATATCCAATTTTTCAGCAGTTATATCTCCAATAATTCTTATTCCAAGCCCAGGCCCTGGAAAAGGTTGTCTCCAGATCAACTCATCAGGTAATCCAAGTAGAGAGCCAATCTCTCTAACCTCATCTTTAAAAAGATCCCTTAATGGTTCTAAAAGCTTTAATTCCATCTCATCAGGCAATCCACCAACATTATGATGGGATTTAATAGTTACAGAATTCTTGCTATCTCCACTCTCAATAACATCTGAATAAATAGTTCCCTGGGCAAGATGAGTAACCCCATCAATTTCAAGTGCTTTATCTTCAAAAACTTTAATGAATTCATGGCCAATAATCTTTCTTTTTTCTTCTGGATCAGTAACGCCTTCTAACTCATTTAAAAATCTATCTACAGCATCAACAGCATGAAGATTTATTGAAAAATTTTCTGAAAAATATTTCTGAACCTGTTCACTCTCTTGATACCTTAATAATCCATGATCAACAAAAATACAATGTAATCTAGATCCAATAGCCTTATCAATCAAAGCAGCTGCTACTGATGAATCCACTCCCCCGGATAAGCCTAATACAACATTAGAATCCTCTGGAACTGTATTCCTAATCTCAGCAATTTTTCCATCAACAATCTCTTCTAAAGTCCAATTTTTTTCAGCTTTGCAGATAGAAAAAACAAATCTCTTTAAAAACTCTTTCCCCCCTGTAGTATGATCAACTTCTGGGTGAAACTGAACTCCATAAATACTTAATTCTGGTGAGCCAAATGCTGCAATCGGCGTATTTTCAGTCCGGGCTAACTTATTAAAACCAGTCGGTAAATCAACTACACTATCTCCATGGGACATCCAGACTGATAACTTATTATCAACAGCAAAATAATCTAAGGCTGAAAATAACTTATCTTCTTTATCTAATAGTTCAAGCTGTGCCCGACCAAACTCCTTTTTGTTGCTAGATTTAACCTTGCCACCAGGCAAAAACTTAGCAATCAACTGCATTCCATAACAGATCCCTAAAATCGGCTTTTCAATTTTAAATATTTCTGAATCTATCATTGGAGCATTCTCAGCAGTTGTAGTGGCAGGTCCTCCAGAAAAAATAACCCCAACAACATTTTCGTCAGCAAATTTAGAAATCTCAAGATCATTTGTTACAACTTCAGCAAATACCCCTAAATCTCTAATCCTTCTGGCAATCATTCTTGAATATTGACCACCAAAATCAACAACTAAAATTTTATTACCTTCCATGACGGCTCCTCTCAATCATTAAATTTAACACTCTAATTTATTAGTCCTTTCATCTAAAATTTTACCATAAAAAAATAGTACAAGCAAAAAAGGCGATATGTCGAAAGACATATCGCCTTTATATTTATAATTTCAATCAGATTTTAATGGGTTTGGGCTTACATCATTCCGCCCATGCCACCCATTCCGCCCATTCCACCAGGCATTCCGCCCATTCCGCCAGGCATTCCGCCTCCGGATGAGCCATCATTGTCATCATCACTCTTATCAGCAATCAAGCATTCAGTTGTTAATAACATAGCTGCTGCACTTGCTGCATTCTGCAGAGCTGATCTTGTAACTTTAGCTGGGTCAATTATACCAGCTTCAATCATATTAACAAACTCTCCAGTCATAACATCAAAACCTTTACCAGCATGAGCCTCTTTAAGTTTTTCAACTATTACTGAGCCTTCATAGCCTGCATTACTTGCAATCATCTTAACAGGAGATTCTAGTGCTTTTCTTACTATATCTACACCAGTAGCTTCATCGCCTTCAAGCTTTACATCATCTAAAGCTTTCATGGCTTCTATAAAGGTTGCTCCACCGCCTGGTACAAGGCCTTCTTCAACAGCAGCTCTAGTTGCAGATAAAGCATCTTCAATCCGGTGCTTCTTCTCTTTAAGCTCTGTTTCAGTGGCAGCACCAACTTTAATAACAGCAACCCCACCAGCTAATTTAGCAAGACGCTCTTCTAATTTTTCTCTATCAAAGTCAGAAGAACTATTTTCAATCTGCTTTCTTAAACGGGCAATTCTGCTCTGAATATCTTCTTTATTGCCATTACCTTCAACAATTGTTGTATCGTCTTTAGTAATTGTAACTTTATTAGCCTGACCTAACATGCTAATATCAGCATTTTCAAGCTTGAGGCCGAGATCTTCAGTAATTACCTGGCCGCCAGTTAAGACAGCTAGATCTTCAAGTTGCTGCTTTCTTCTGTCGCCAAATCCAGGTGCTTTTACAGCAACACAGTTAAAGGTTCCTCTTATCTTATTAACAACGAGAGTAGCTAATGCTTCACCTTCAACCTCTTCAGCAATTATTAATAATGCCTTACCTGACTGAGCAACTTTTTCTAGTAAAGGCAGGATATCCTGGATATTAGAAATCTTTTTATCAGTAATTAGAATATATGGATCTTCTAAAGAAGCTTCCATAGTCTCTGTATCAGTTACCATATATGGTGAAAGGTAGCCGCGATCAAACTGCATACCTTCAACAACATCAAGAGATGTTCCCATACTCTTTGATTCTTCAACTGAGATAACTCCGTCCTGGCCAACTTTCTCCATTGCTTCAGCTATTAGCTCACCAATCTCCTCATCGTCAGCTGAAATAGCAGCAATCTGGGAAACAGCCTCTTTACCTTCAACCGGTCTGCTTATGTTGGCAATTTCATCGGTTAAACGAGTAACTGCTTTCTCAATACCTTTTTTAAGAATCATTGGATTTGCACCAGCAGCAACATTTTTAAGACCTTCTTTAAAAATTGCTTCTGCTAAAACAGTTGCAGTTGTTGTACCGTCACCTGCAACATCATTTGTCTTAGTTGCAACTTCTTTGACTGTTTGAACACCCATATTTTCGTAATGGTTTTTAACTTCAACTTCTCTTGCAATACTAACACCATCATTAGTAATTGTAGGAGCACCAAAACCTTTTTCTAAAACAACATTTCTACCCTTTGGACCTAATGTAATCTTAACTGAACGGGCAAGCAAATCAACGCCGCGCTCTAAAGCTCTTCTTGCATCTTCACCAAACTTTAACTCTTTAGCCATTATATATTACCCTCCTTATTTTATGATTCAACTACAGCCAGAACATCTTCCAGGCTGAGTATTACAAATTCTTCACCATCTAAATTTACTTTTGTACCGGCAAACTTATCAAAAACTACAAGCTCACCTTCTTTAACACTTTCTAATTCTCCATCTTCGCAACCTTTTCCAACTGCTACTACTTTACCCTGTTGAGGCTTTTCCTTCTTGGCAGTATCTGGAAGAACGATACCACTCTCAGTCTTTTTTTCCTCTTCTTCAACAAACTCCACAACGATTCTGTCATTAAGCGGTCTAAGATTCACTAAATATACCCCCTTCAAATTTTATTATCTAAAATCATATATATTGTTAGCACTCACTTTTGCCGAGTGCTAATAACCACAGTTATTATAATAATAAAGGAACAACCAGAAATCAAGTTCTCTTACAGCATCATTAAGCTTAAGAGATACTCTTTAAACAGATTAGCTTCATAAAGCTCCCTAATTCTTCATTTAACGAATTATTATTATATTATCACCAGCTCTGTTGTAAATAAATCCAGTAAATCAGACCTTAACTCCCCTTTTAAATCTTTTCCATCGACATCAAATAAAGCCGAACTGGTAATAATCAAATCATAATTCAGCTGATTTACTCTATCTTTTATTAATTTATAATCATCAACAACAAGTAACCCTGCCGAACCAATATTGCCTCCAAAATATTTTGATTGTACTGCCATAACATCAATCCCAACCTCGAATTCTTCTTCTAATTTTACAGCAATAAGTTCCAGCCTATCTCTGGCTAGCTCAGATGTTAAAATTAATATTCTTTTGGTATAATCTCTATTTATCTTAGATTTTATATTATTGAAATCTACTAAAGAAAAATCATTGGCCATAACTAATCCAGTATAATCATATTCATTCCAGCCTAAAACATTAACCTCAAGCTCTTTGAAATTATCTTTTCTTTCGATTAAAACCTTAAATTTATTCTTGTTTGCTAAATTCTGCTTAAACTTATTAAAAACATCAACCCTTGAAAAAACAGCCTGATCAGAAACCTTTCTTATAATATCACCTTTTTTAAAACCGGCTTTCCAGGCAGGAGTATTATTAATAACCCCTATAACTTTCGCATCTAAATCATTAATAATAGCAGGTTCAAAAATAATCGGCAGAGAGACTTTGCTATTTAAAGCTTCAACTTTCTTCTGCAGTTTTAAGCGGTCAACCTTAAACTTAGCCTTTATATTATCATTAGCAAATTTACTATACCCTGCAAGCATAATCCTGGCAAGCTTGATATTTTCAAATTCACTTATCCTATAAATAGACTCCTCTAACTCATCCCAGCCAGTAATCTTGGGAATAGCAACAAAGCTGGCCTCAACATCAATTCCGTATCTATTTAAATCTTTAAGAATATCTAATATATTTTTATTACAACCAGTCCCAAGGACCTTTTTTCTCTTGTCTATATCCAGAAGATTAACTGAAATAATTAATCTTAATCCTCCACTATCGCTCTTGTCTAGATCAGCCAGCACTTTTATATCATCTTCATTTAATCCTGCAGCAGAAGTTGTTATCCTTAAGGGTGTCTCTGGAAACCTATTGCTAAATTCAATTAATATCTCCTGCCAGTCAGGATGACTAAAAGGCTCTCCTTCAATGATTCTAGTAGCCGACTCACCAATATATACAGGTCTTCCTTTATCAATATAATCAAACAGAGAAAAAACCATCCCCTTCTCTAGATGCCCTCCAGAATATACTTCAATATCTCTTGGGTTAAAGCGATGGCTGCAAAAAAGACAGGCCTGCTGACAGACCGATGTCATTGGAATAATATTAAATTCTTGTACTGTCTGATAAATCAATTTTAAATAATATCCATTTTTCATAATAACCAGTCCTCAAGCTACATAGAAAGGTCAGCTTTTACATCGATATCCAGACTATCAAAATCTGCATCGGCATAACGATAATAAGCTGCTGCTCCTATCATAGCAGCATTATCAGTACATAATTTAAGTGGGGGAACATAATAATCAAGCCTAAACTTACAGGCAATCTTTTCTACTTCTTTCCGTAAAACCTGATTAGCTGCAACACCGCCAGCCAGCAGGATAGATTCAGATTTAAAATCACCTATCGCCTTCTCTAATCTGGCTGTTAAACTATCAACTACAGCCTGCTGGAAAGATGCTGACAGATCATTCTTATCAACTTCTTCGCCTCTCTGGTCGGCATTATGGACATAATTAATAACTGCCGTCTTCAGCCCACTAAAACTAAAATCATATCCTTCTTCACCGACTAATGCCCTGGGCAGATCAATAGCTTCAGCAGCACCTGTTTTGGCCATCTTTTCAATCTCAGGTCCACCAGGATAGCCTAATTCTAAAAACCTGGCAATCTTATCAAAGGCTTCCCCGGCTGCATCGTCTCTTGTCCTACCTAAAAACCTATATTCCCCTGGTTTTTTAAAGTATAGTAAATCTGTATGGCCTCCAGAAACTGTCAGGCAGATAAAAGGCGAGACAATCTCATTATTCATTAAAAAATTAGCATAAATATGACCAGCAACATGATTAACACCAATGAAGGGCAAATCTAGACTGTAAGCCAGCCCTTTAGCAGCTGCAAAACCAACTAATAAAGCACCAACAAGCCCAGGCCCTCTAGTTGCTGCAACTGCATCTAAATCTTTATATTCAATCCCAGCTTCCGAGATAGCTTCATCAATTACAGGCTCTATCAACTCAAGATGTTTTCTAGAGGCAATTTCAGGTACTACCCCACCAAATTTCTTATGCCAGTCAATCTGTGACGCCACAATATTTGAACGAATCTCAGGGCCATTACCGATAACAGCAGCAGAAGTCTCATCACAGGAAGTCTCAATTGCAAGTATTAATTTATCATCCATCCTCATTTTCCTCCTTTTGTTCTCGCTGCCAGTTAATTTCTGCCTGAGGTTTCTTCAAATATTCTGGTGTAACCTCCCTAATATTTTTAACAAGCCCCTCTTTATAATAATAATAAGCCAATCTGGCAATTATACCGCCCTGTCCAGTATTTTCGTATCCTTCAGTCAAACAATAATTAAATTTCGAGCCAGCAAAAACTTCTTCTAATTTATCTCGATAATAAACTGCTCCCGGTCCACTTAATATAATATACTGATTTTCATCAATAATATTTTCAGCCAAATAATCTGCCAATCTAGAAACTTTTACAGCGCTATCATAACTTAATCTGCCAGCACTGGGCAGTGTAAACCCACCCTGATACAGAGCAGTATAAACCCGCTTTCTCCTGGCATCAAGCATTGGCAAATAATACCCCTGCCTCTCAATTGTCGGTACCAGAGTATCTAAACTAGAAATAGGCACAAATTCAAATTTATTTATTAAGCCAAAAGCCTTAACAGTTGCCAGGGCAATCCTTAACCCGGTAAATGAACCTGGACCAACTACAGCCCCTATAATATCAATCTCATCCAGCTTAATCCCCTGCTGGTCAAGACTATACCTTATCCCAGGTAATAACCGCCTATTATGGCTCTGATCAACAGTCATATTGAAATCAGAAATTATCTGGCCATCTTCTGCTAACCCAATCCCGAGATAATTTGTCGCTGTATTAATTCCTAAACTCAGCATATTCTTTCACACTTTCTAATAGTTTTTGTCCTCTATTATAATTAGCACTAATTACCAATTGACGCTCCTGTTCGGCCTGACCCACAATTCTTATCTCAATGAAATCTTCAAGATATGGTCTGATCAGTTCAGGCCATTCGATTAAAATAAGATTCTCCTCAAGTAAAATCTCATAAATCCCGATCTCTTCCAACTCATATTCGTTATCAACCCGATAGAGATCAATATGGTAGATATCAAGCTCACTTCCCTGGTACTGATTAATCAGAGAATAACTTGGGCTGCTGGCATTTCTGCCGGCCAATTTGCCAATCAAACCCTGACTCAAGCAGGTCTTGCCAGTTCCTAACTGACCGTTTAATAAAATTACCAGGGGCATTTCTGGCCGCAAATCATTAATAACCTTCCCAAGCAATCTGCCTAAATTAGCCGTATCCTCAGCAGATTCAGATAATATATTTAATTTATCATCAACTAAATCTATCTCCATAGAATCCTCCTGAATTTAGCTTAAACTAACTCTTTTGCAAAAATCAACTGTAGCTCCTCTTTGAGGTCTACACCTAATTCCCTTAAAGTCCTATCTAAAGCCTTTAAGGTAATATATATTTTCCCCTCATGACAGTTCTCACCCATATGGCCAATCCTTAATATATCTTCAGAATACCTGCCCACAGAGCTGGCAATCATGACCTTATATTTATCAGCCATAATCTGGTTTAATTCAGCATAATCAACACCGAAAGGCTTCTTAAAAGCAGTGACTGTGTCTGAGTGGCCATCCTTAGCAAATAGCTCCAGACCAGCTCTTTTCAAAGTATTCCTTACTGCCTCTGCATTTTCTGCATGTCTCAAAAGAACATTTCCATCCCCAAGCCAGTTATCTAAAGCCTGATCAAAGGCATAAATATCACTGATAGCCTGAGTATAAGGAAACTTCTTATCCTCATACCAGTTCTGCCAGGGTATTAAATTTAAATAATAGCCATGAACTTCAGTCTCCCGATTATTAATCATCTTCCAGGCATCTTCAGAAACACTCATAAAAGTAATCCCTGGAGGAGCTGAAAAACATTTCTGAGAACCACCTAGCAGAATATCAACACCCCAGTTATCAACTTCAACTGGCACCCCACCAACAGCTGAGACAGAATCAACTACTGATAAAATATCGTACCTGTTTAAAACCTCAGTTATCTCTTTTACAGAATTCAAAATCCCAGTCGGTGTCTCGCAGTGAACAAAGGTGGCAAGTTTATAATCAGAATCCTCTTTTAAAATCTCTTCAAGTTTCATGGCATCTACAGGCCTATCATCTGGAAACTCAACTAAATCAACTTCTCCGCCATAAAGCCTGACAAAATCAGCAAAACCTCTTCCAAAGATACCATTATCGATAACCAATACCCTGTCTCCAGGCTCAATTAAAGAGGCGCAGGCCGATTCAAGACCTAAAATCCCCTCTCCACTCATAACAATAACATCATTTTCAGTATCTAATATAGTTTGCAGCTTAGAAACCATTTCAGCATAAAAATCAAAAAACTCAGGATCAAGATCTGGATTAGTAATCGGTTGGGCCATAGCCTTCCTCACATTTTCAGCAATCTCTGTCGGTCCTGGAGTCATAATTAATAGATCATTCATCAAACCACCCCTAATAAAGTATCGATATATAATTATAACAGATAACACCTTTATTATAAAGCTGTAAATCAAAAAAACCTGGCTGATTTTAGTTAAAACCAACCAGGCTCATATTTTCCCAACAGTATTTTATTCTCAACATCAAAACTAATTAATTCTTAGGTCTTTCCCTATAGCTTGTATGCAACAGGTGATGGGCTTCGCCGCTCAATGGTTCCCCTAAAAATTCTTCATATAATTTAATGATCATCGGATTATCATGAGATTTTCTAATACTGCTTTTCTCGTCGATACTACCCAGGCCTCTGGCTCTGGCATCTTTTTTCTCTTCAGTAACAGGTAAAGGCTGACCGCCACCGCCAACACAACCATGGGGGCAGGCCATAATTTCAATAAAATCATAATCTTTTTCACCATTATTAATAGCTTTTAGAATTTCTGAAGCTTTAGCCAGTCCATTGGCAATAGCCACATTTATCTTCTTATCACCGATCTCAACTGTGGCCTCATTAGTACCTCTAAAATCAAGTTCTAATCTTTCCAGTTCTTCCCCTGTTAACTTTTCTTTAACAGTCCTGATTGCAGCTTCAGTTACTCCTCCTGTTGTCCCAAAGATCGTACCAGCACCAGAGACATCACCCATCAGCTCATCATAACTCTGATCATCTAATAGATCAAACCTTAAACCTAATTCTCTAATCATCCTGGCCAGCTCTCTGGTAGTTAAAACAGCATCAGTATCCT
Source organism: Halanaerobiaceae bacterium (assembly GCA_007130465.1). GTDB lineage: Bacteria > Bacillota > Halanaerobiia > Halanaerobiales > Halarsenatibacteraceae > Halonatronomonas. Next base: position 28,989 of record SLSL01000079.1, read on the forward strand.
TATAACCATTAGTATTCATCTCATCCCGGTCTTTTTCAAATTTCTTAGCAGTACAGGGCATAATAGCTACTGTATATATATTTGCCGGATCCAGCCCCTTTTGCTCTGCATAATAAGTCTTGGCCAGAGCTGAAAACATCTGCTGCGGTGATTTAGCAGTAGATAAATGAGGCAGTAATTCAGGATAATTATGCTCTGCAAATTTAACCCAGCCAGGACAGCAGGAAGTTATATGGGGCAGGTTCTTGTCCCCTTCAAGTCTCCTTAAAAACTCATTACCTTCTTCTAAAATTGTCAGATCAGCTGTAAACTCAGTCGAATAAACCCCATCAAAACCAATATGCCGCAGAGCAGATACTAATTTGCCAGTCACTACTGAGCCAGGTTCCATTCCAAACTCTTCACCAATCGTAGCCTGAATCGATGGAGCAGTCTGGACAACTACATGAATATCATCATTTTCAATAGCTTCCCAGACATTTCTAATCTCAATCTTTTCAGTTATAGCCCCTACTGGACAGACAGTAGCACACTGGCCGCAATTAGCACAGTTAATCTCACTCTGAGGCAGGTCAAAAGCAGTTGTAACAATTGAATCAAATCCCCGTTCACTAAACTGCAGGGCAGATACTCCCTGAACCTCCTCACATTCCCGGACACAGCGACCACAGAGAATACATTTATTAGGATCCCTTCTCAGAGAAGGCCCAACATCATCAATTGGCAGGTCTCTCCTCTCACCTTCAATCTCATCAACATCATGACTGCCAATACCCATGCTATAAACAAGATCCTGTAATTCACAGCTGCCATTTCTGTCACAGCCAAGACAGTCATTAGGATGATTTGCCAGCAATAACTTAACATTTCTTCTTCTGGCCTGTCTGGCTTTCATACTCCTGGTACTGATTTCCATGCCATCCTCTACTGGCGCCACACAGGATGCCAGCAACTGACCATTATCTTCATTTTCAACAACACAGACCCGGCAGGCCCCATGCAGTGTCAAATCTGGATGATAGCAGAGTTTAGGAACATCAATCCCCACCTCTTTAGCTGC
>SLSL01000177.1 GCA_007130465.1 Halanaerobiaceae bacterium
ATTGTTTTAGTAGTTTTTGTTTTCAGCAATAACTTACTGGCATTTAATGAGGCTAGAGAGGTAAGTTTTATAGATACTGAAATTCATGATATTTACTATTTAATTGCAAAGGTTAATGATTTAGATATATTTATCATGGATGGAGTTGCAGGTAGGGTTACAGTCCAGATTAGTGATATTAATGAGAAGAATGTTTTAGAAGATTTTATCCTGGCAAATGGGGATTCTTTTTTATTACTGGATGGTATTTATTATATTGGGAATAATTTAGAGATTAATTTGTTAAATAAAACTGTCAACAAGGCTGATCTTGATTTGGCCAGGGTGGAGACAATGATCCTGGATTATAATGGTGACTGGTCAGACAGGTGGGGCGACCTTCTTGATAGATATTATCCTGATATTAAATGGGGTTATAATGAGTTTATGGGAGAATTAATTTTAAATGGTCAGGAAGAAGAAATAAATAAGGCCTATAATTTTATTAGTCTGATAATACAGAACAGAGCCGGTAATGATAAGAATTTTAAATCTAAAATTGTTTATATACCTGATAATATAAATTTTAATATTTCTGATGTTATTATAAACCTCGAAGACCTGGAATATAACTGGCTAGAAGCAGATAGGATCTTATATTTAAGAGGAGCAGAAAATAGATTGAAAGAGACTGTTAATTTTATAGATGAATATATGGATAAGAATAAAATTATGGATAAGGTTCGATATCTAGATTATCTTAATTCTAATGAAGTTGAAGCAAAGCTATCTTTAATAATGCCAGAAAGTAAAATTAATTCTTTCAGAGTTAATGAAGTAATTTTAAGTGGTACAGAGGATGAGATTAATAGGGCTGAAACTATAATAGATCAGATCGATTCTAAGCCGGAGCAGATTTTAGTCGAATTTAATGTTTTAGAAATTAATGATGATTTTAGATCTGGCGATCATCTATCTGATGATTTAAATATTTCCATTGGGTATAATTTAAATGAGGGACTTAATTTTGACTTGAATTGGGTTAAATTTTTAAATTATGCAGAAGAAAAGGGAGAGATAAGATCGATTGCTTCACCAAGCTTATTGACTCTGGCAAATAAACCCTCCAGGCTTCATATTGGAGATAGGGTTCCAGTTCCTAAATATGATAAAGATAATAATATTAGTGGTTATGAATATATTGATACAGGGATTATTCTCGATATAGTGGCTCGAGTAAATAATAATCAGGAGATAACTTTAGAAATCGAACCGGAGATAAGTAATTTTATTAGTTACTATAATGATATTCCAACGATTAACACAAGAGAACTCTCTACTAATATAAGATTAAACCATGGAGAGACTTATTATATTGCTGGACTCAAGCAATTCAGGCAACAGGAAATTATTAAAAAAAATAAACTTTTAAGTAATCTCCCTTTACTGGGATGGCTCTTTTCTAATCAATATTATGAAGAGAGTACTGGTCAATTAATTCTTGCTATTACGCCTTATTTAATTTCAGATTAAATCTTCAGGCCTATTAAGCAGGAATATGGGAATAAAACAAGAAATAGTATTTATGGAGGTAGATAAATGATTGTAACTTTAGTTGGAATGATGGGTTCAGGTAAATCGACAGTTGGTAAATTAATAGCAGAAAAATTAGATTATATCTTTTATGATACTGATACTTTAATATTTGAAAAGACAGGCAGAAAAATTACTGATATCTTTAAAAAAGATGGAGAAGAGTATTTTAGAGATCTGGAAAAAAAATTAATTAATGACCTCTATAATCGGAGTGATAATAAAAATAAGGTTATTGCTACTGGAGGTGGAGTGGTTTTATCAGAAGTAAATAGAGAAACTATTTTGAGTAATAGTAGGGTTTACTGGCTAAATGTTGAAGTTGAAAGATTGGCCGATCGGCTTTACGAAAATAGAGATAGACCACTGATTAAAGAGTATAAAAATAAAAGGTCCGAGTTAGTTAATCATTTAGATAATATATTAAGTGATAGATACAATTATTATCAGATTGGTATAGAAATTGATGGAAATAAAGAACCATTTAAAATTTCCAGAGAAATAATAAATGATTTAAGGGATGAAGGTGATATAATTGAATAGAATAGTTATGATAAATGGCCCTAATCTAAATTGGTTAGGGAGAAGAGATGAGAAGCATTATGGCAAAAATAGTCTTCAGGAATTAGAGGATGAACTTTCAGAAATAGCCAGAGATAATGGGTGTGAATTATTGTCTTTTCAGACAAATTCTGAAGGAGAATTTATTGATTTTTTACAGAAAAATTATAGCCAGGCAATTGGTTATATAATAAATCCTGGGGCATATAGTCATACCAGTCTGGCTATTATGGATGCTATACTTTCAATTGACAAACAGGTTATTGAGGTTCATCTTTCAAATGTGACTTCTAGAGAAGAGATTAGGCAGAATTTATTAACTGCTTCTGCCTGTGATGGGCTTATTATTGGTTTTGGTAGAGAAGGCTATAAGTTAGCATTAAAATCTTTAATAAATTAAATAATAGAAAGAGGGTAATAAAGGTGAGTAGAATAAATAAATTAAAGAAACTCAGAGAAGAGAAAGAACTTGATGCAGTAATGATTACTTCAAAGAAAAATCGTTTTTATTTTTCCAATTTCACTGGATCAGCAGGCAAAGTTTTAGTTACTGAATCTAATAATTATTTTATAACAGATTTTCGTTATATGGATCAGGCTAGAGAACAGACTGAAGGCTTTGAAATAATTGAGATTACTAAAAATAAGAATAAAAATTTAATTAAGTTTTTAAATGATCATGATTTAAATAAAATCGGTTTTGAAGATGGAGATATAAGTTATAAACAGTATCAGGAATTAAAAAATATAGATTCAGAGAAAGAATATGTCCAATTAAGTGATGAAATTAATGAATTTAGAATGTTTAAAGATGATGAAGAAGTTCAGACAATAAAAGAAGCTATCAGGATAACAGAAGATGCTTTTGAGAAAATTATTACATATATAGAACCAGGTATGAAAGAAAGAGAAGTTGCTGCTGAATTAGAATATTATTTAAGAAAATTAGGCGGGGAAGGTCCTTCCTTTGATTTTATTGTAGCTTCAGGAAAACGCTCAGCACTTCCACATGGTGTGGCCTCTGATAAGATTATCGAGACTGGCGATTTTATTACTCTTGATTTTGGAACATATTATAAAGGTTATTGTTCAGATATGACCAGAACAATAGTGGTTGGTGAACCTAATGAGAAACAGGTTGAAATTTATAATATTGTATTAAATGCCCACCTTGAAGTTATAGATAAACTTAAGCCTGAGATGACCGGGCAGGAAGCTGATAAAATTGCCAGAGATATTATTAAAGAGGCCGGGTATGATGATAACTTTGGCCATGGATTAGGTCATGGATTAGGTATTGAAGTTCATGAAGCACCAAGATTATCAACGACTTCAGAAGATGTTTTAAAACCAGGTATGATTGTTACAGATGAACCTGGTATTTATATACCTGATTGGGGCGGAGTTAGAATTGAAGATGATTTAGTTATTACTGAAGATGGCTGCAAATCATTAAATAATAGCAATAAAGAATTGATCTTTATCTAATTAAATCTTGGAAATAAGTTAATAAGGATGTTATAATTGAATATAGTTGCAAAAAGTAATTTACAGGAGTGGTCTTATAATGATATCAACTAATGACTTTTCAACTGGTTTAACAATTGAGTTAGATGATGATATTTATCAGGTAATTAATTTTGAACATTCTAAGAGTGGCAGAGGCGGTGCCTTTGTTAGAACTAAGTTAAAAAGCTTAACTGATGGTCATGTTATGAATAAAACTTTTAGAGCCGGGGAAAAAGTTAAACAGGCTCATATTGAAACTAAGAAAATGCAGTATTTATATAAAGATGGTGACAAGCATGTATTTATGGATGAAGGCACCTATGAACAGACTTTTCTAAATGAGGAAACTTTAGGTGAGAAGCTTAAATATTTAAAAGATAATATGACTATTGAAGTCTCTTTCTATGAAGGAAGACCTATAGATATAAATTTACCAACTGCAGTTGAATTAAAGGTTACCTATGCACCGCCGGCAGTTAAAGGCGATACTGTTTCTGGTGGAACAAAAGAAGTTGAACTGGAGACAGGTTTAAAGTTACAGGTTCCTTTATTTATAGAAAGAGGTACAATAATTAAAGTTGATACCCGTACTGGTGAATATTTGAGTCGTGCATGATTATTTGTCTTTTTCAAGGAGGTAATAAATGAGATACTTAGTTATTGGGTCAGGCGTAGCTGGAATATCAGCTGTCAAAGAAATTAACAGGGTTAAAGATAAAGATATTGATATTACCGTTATCAGTAAAGAAGAAGATCCATTTTACTATAGGCCAAGACTTATTGAATGTCTTTCAGGTGATATATCTGTTGAAGATATAATTATTAATGATAGGGAATGGTTTAAAAAGAATGATATAGAGCTACTTTTAGGAAAAGAAGTAATTGATGTTAATTTTAATGAAAAATATGTAGTGACAGATGATAACCAGGAATTTTCTTATGATAAACTATTGCTTGCCCAGGGAGCCAGCAGCTTTATTCCACCTATAGAAGGAGTTGATTTAGGTGGTGTATATGCTTTAAGAAATGGTGAAGATGCCAGAGAGATTTATGAGCATATTGAAAGTTGCAAGAAAGCTGTTGTAATTGGTGGAGGTCTTTTAGGACTTGAATCAGCTTATAATATGATTAAGGCTGGACTTGAGGTAACTGTTATAGAACAAGCAGACCATCTTTTGCAGCGACAATTAGATAATTCTGCAGGTGATAAGTTAAAATTAATTTTAAAAGAAAAGCATGGATTTGATTTTTATTTAGATGTAGGAGTAGAAAAAATATCTGGCAATTCAGAGGTAGAAGAAGTTGAACTTGCTGATGGCAATAAAATATCTGCTGATTTAGTTCTCTTTTCTACTGGGATCAATCCAAATACAGGAATAGTTGAAGACACAGAGCTTGAAATAAATAGAGGGATTATTGTTGATAATAAGATGTCTACAAATATTCCTGACGTTTATGCAGCTGGTGATGTAGCTGAATATAATGGTAATATCTATGGTATCTGGGCTCCTTCAATGGAAGAAGGAAGTGTTGCTGGAAAAGTAATGGTTGGTAAAGATGCTGAATTTACCGGGTTTGTTCCATCTCATACTTTGAAGGTTGCTGATGTTAATGTTGTCTCGATTGGAGTTTTGTCTGAAGATGAAAATATAAAATCTAATATTGTTGTTGATGATGAAAGGACTTATTGTCGAATTTTTAAAGATGAAACTGAAAATTTAGTTGGAGCAATTATTGTTGGAGAGTACGAAAATGAGAATGCTTTATTAAAAGAGATAAAAGAATAATTTAGAGCATTTATAGAGAAGGGGTGTTATATTATGCCCGATGAAAAAATAGGTAAAATATCGATATCTGAAGATGTTATTGGTATAATTGCCAGTCTAACTGTAACAGAAATCTCAGGAGTTTATTCGATGAGTGGAGGATTTGCTGGGTTGGCTAATGTCTTAGGCAAAAGTGATTTATCAAGAGGAGTAAAGATTGATAAAGACGATGATGATGTAAGGGTTGAACTTTATTTAATTCTTGAATATGAGTATTCTATACCGGATCTGGCATGGAAAATTCAGGATAAAGTAAAGAGGACCTTAGAGGCAATGACAGGTTTAAATATTATAGAAGTAAATATACATGTCCAGGGAGTTAATTTTCCTGAACAGGAAGAAAAAGAAGATATCGATTTTGATAAAGATGAAAAAGAGGAGGGAGATTTAGATGAAGATAATTAATAAATTAGTTCTGGTTATTCTCCTTATTATATTAATGTTTATATCATTATTATTTACAATTTATAGTTTTGGTCTAACCGGTGAAGGGTTTTTGAGTTTAGTTGAACAGGATCTTTATCAAAATTATATTTTAGGGATTATATTCCTTTTTGTAACTATAATTTCAGCATTAGCTATTTATCCTCTTTTAAAGAGGGAAAGTGAACCAGCAATATTACAGACAGGTAAGAATGGTGATATTAATATTTCTTTAAAAGCAATAGATAAAATTGTTAGAACTGTTACCCTGGAACAGGAAGGTATTGATATAAAAAATATAAAGCTTGACACCAGACAGAATAGACTCTATATTGAACTGATGATTACTGTTAAAGATAATTTATCAATACCTGAAGTTAGTTCTGATTTAAAGAATTCAATAAAAGATAGATTAAATGAGACTGTGGGAACAGATTTAGCAGAGATAAAAATTCTTATAGATAATGTTGACCCTCTGTCTAAAAAGAATAAAATAAAAAAAGAAAAAAGTGATGCTAAAAAAGATTCTGATTTAGAAAGAAACAAGGAAGAATTAGAAGAAGAAAAAGGGAAAAATGAACAAAGCAAAAAAGAACAAAACAAGGAAGAACAAAGCAAGGAAGAACAGGTAAATGAGAATGAAGATGAAAAAGTTGATGCTAAAGAGTTTTTGAATGATTTTAAAAGCAAAGAATAATTTGAAAATAAACCTCTTTATGAAGGGGGTTGATAGTTAATGAATGGTTCTGATTCTAAACCTGATTTAAAAGAATTGTTAATACAGTTTATATTTAATTATAGATCTGAAATTACTGGTGCTTTACTAGGTTTAATATTAGCTGTATTAATTTTTACAATAGGAGTATTTAAAACATTAGTTATATTAACATTTACAATAATAGGTTTTTTAATAGGCAATAGAGAAGACTTAAATAAGGATGTAGTTAAAATTTTAGATAGAGTATTTAATAAACAATAAATAAATTATTAGTTGGTGAATATTTAGATGAAATATCTTTCTCGACATCAAGAAAGAGAACTTGCTTTACAATATTTATACTCATTAGATTGCAAGGGGAAATTAAAAGAAGATTGTTCTTTAGAGGATTTAGGCACTCCACTTAACCTTTTTGCTGATTTGGAAAGTGAAGATAACTATCATGAAGACTTAATAAATGGAGTCTGCCATAATTTAATTAATATTGATAGTTTAATTAATGAAAATTCAATTGGCTGGACTATTAAGAGGATGGCTAGAGTTGACAGAAACATTTTGAGATTGGCTATATTTGAGATTAAATATAATCCTAAGGTTCCACAGGCAGTTGCAATAAATGAAGCAGTTGAGCTTGCGAAAGAATATGGCTCAAATAAATCTACTTCATTTATTAATGGGATTTTAGGAAAGATATTATAAAAAGCCTGCTGTGTGCAGGCTTTTTTGAAAGTTGTATTATTATCAGAATATATTAAAACTTGCAAAGATTTGTTTTTGATGATATTTTAGTTACGAGAATTAAAAATTTTAATTCTAATAAATAAAATTTAATTAGGGGGCAAAAAAATGGATAAAGTAATTGATGGAAAGAAAATTGCAAAAAATATTCGTGAGGAACTAAAGAGTCAAATAAATGATCAAAAGGAAGAGGGGAGAGTTCCTGGACTGGCAGTTGTACTGGTCGGTGATAATCCAGCTTCAGAAACATATGTAGGAATGAAAGAAAAAGCAGCTGTAGAAATCGGTATACACTCAGAGCTCCATGATGTAGATTCAGATATCAGTCAGGAAGAACTTCTCAACTTAGTTGATCAACTAAATAATGATAATAAGATAGACGGGATTTTAGTTCAATTACCTTTGCCTGATCATATTGATGAACTGTCAGTTATTGAAGCAATTGCTCCTGGTAAAGATGTTGATGGTTTTCACCCAATTAATACTGGACGTTTATTCAGTGGTCAGAAAGACTTATTAAGATTTGATCCATGTACTCCTTTAGGAATTATTGAATTAATTGAAAGAAAAGGGATAGATATTGAAGGTAAAAATGCTGTAATTGTTGGAAGAAGTAATATAGTTGGTAAGCCTGTTGCCCATCTATTACTTGAAAGAAATGCAACAATAACTGTCTGTCATTCCAGGACTAAAGATTTAAAAGGGAAGACTCTTGATGCAGATATTTTAGTAGCTGCTGTCGGTAGACCGAACTTTATTACTGGGGATATGGTTAAAGAAGGATCATGTGTAATAGATGTTGGCATTAATAGAGTTGATGGTGAATTAGTTGGTGATGTTGAATATGATACAGCTTATGAGAGAGCCGGTGCAATAACACCTGTTCCTGGTGGAGTAGGCCCGATGACAATAGCTATGTTAATGAAAAATACTGTTAAAGCCAGGGAGTATCATGGAGTCTAAACATTTCACAGTTTCAGAAGTAACTAAGTATATTAAAAATTTATTAAGAAACGATGATATTTTGAATCAGATTGAGGTTGTTGGTGAAATTTCAAATTTTCATCATCATCGTTCTGGTCATATGTATTTTAGTCTAAAAGATGATGATTCAAAGATTAATGCAGTAATGTTTAAAGGCAATAACTTTAATCTAGATTTTCAGCCTGAAGATGGTCAAAAAGTGAGAGCTTTTGGTTATATAGATCTTTATGTCCCTCGAGGTGAGTATCAATTATATGTTGAATCTATGATTGAGGAAGGGGAAGGAGACTTATATCAGAAGTTTTTAAGGCTTAAAGAAAAATTAGAAAAAGAAGGTCTTTTTGCTGATGAACATAAGCAGCCAATACCTGAATTCCCAAAGAAGATTGGTTTGGTTACTTCAGCAGGTGGGGCTGCAATTAGAGATATTATTTCTGTTATTAATCGGAGAGATGCCAGGGTATCAATTCTGGTAGCTTCAGCAAGGGTTCAAGGAAGTGAATCAGTAGGGGAGCTTATAGAATCCCTGAGATATCTTGATAACAGAGATGATATTGATTTAATAATAATATCAAGGGGTGGAGGTTCTTTAGAGGACCTCTGGTCCTTTAACAATGAAATCTTAGCCCGAGGAATAGTTGGAGCAAGTACTCCAATAATAAGTGGTGTTGGTCATGAAACTGACTTTACTATTGCTGATCTGGCAGCAGATCTAAGAGCGCCTACTCCCTCAGCAGCAGCTGAACTTGCTGTTAAAGATATGGTAAGCATCAGGAATAGATTTAATAATTTGAATGAACAATTATATTATAAAATTAACAAAAAGATAAAAGATGCTCGTAAAGAACTTGATTTTATTCTGAAAAATAGAATCTGGAGAAATCCTGAATTGATTATTTCAGATCAGAGACAGGAATTTGATAATATCAGTAATGATTTTAGTCAGGCTATTGAAAGTTACTTTAAAGATAAATATGATGAGATAGGAAAATTGTCTTTAAAATTAGATGGCTTAAGCCCACTGAAAATATTATCAAGGGGTTATTCAATAACTGAAAAAATAGATGATGATAAATCAAAAGTTGTTTCATCTATTGCTAACTTAGAAAAAGGTGATTTAATAAAAACTTTATTAAAGAATGGCCAGTTATTAAGTAAAGTTAAAAATATTAAGGAGGCCAGTAATGACTGATAAGTTTAATAAGGAAGAACTTTCATTTGAAGAAGCAATTGATAAATTAGATGTAATAGTTAAAGAACTTGATAGTGACCTTCTTTCTCTTGATGAAGCAATGGATAGATTTACTGAAGGTTTAAAATTGATTAAATTTTGTCAGAGAGAATTAGACAAGGCTGAAGGTAAACTGGAACAGATTGTTAAAGAAGACGGAGAATTTAGTAAAGTTATTTCATTTGATTTACCAGGTGAAGAGAATAATAACCAGGAGGATGATTAATGTGCCTGATTTAAAAGATTTAGGTAAGAATAAATCTAATTTAATTAAAGCACTCCAGAAAAGACAGGAGGCAGAAGGATACATATCAGATAGAGATATTAAAGAAATTAGTGATGCTTTTTCTATGGCTCCAGTAGAGGTTGAAGGAGTTGTTAGTTTTTATACTCAATTTAAGAGAATAGCACCAGGCAAGTATAAGATTTCAGTTTGCGATGGGACTGCCTGTCACATAAAAGGATCAAGTTTAGTGCTGAATTGGATTACCGATGAATTAGGGATTGAAGATGGTGAGACTGATGAAGATGGGGTTTTTTCAATGGACGCAGTTGCCTGCCTTGGCTGTTGCAGTCTTGCTCCGGTCATTAGTATTAATGGCAAAGTTTACGGTAATTTAACCAGGGAAAAATTACTTAAAATTTTAAATGATTATCAACAGAAGGAGGAGGCTGACAATGGTTAAAAGAATTAAGGTGGGAATGGCCAGTTGTGGAATTGCTGCTGGTGCAGGTGAAGTTAAGGATAAAAT
>SLSL01000238.1 GCA_007130465.1 Halanaerobiaceae bacterium
AGGCACCCCTCCCTTATACAATTAATATTATACTTGTTAAAAATTTTTTAGTCAAGCTTAATTTTTCTTTGTCTGACTGTTTCGTAAATTAATATACCTGCTGCCACAGAAGCATTTAATGAACCAGGGTTGTTAGTTACCGGAATTGAAACCAAAAAATCGCAGTTTTCTTTAACCAATCTTCTTAAACCTGATCCTTCATTTCCTATTACAATCCCTATGCTTCCAGTGAAATCTGCTTCAAAATATTCTTGTTCACCTTCCATATCAGCTCCTGCAATCCAGACTCCCTTAGCTTTTAAATCTTCTATAGCTCTATTTAAATTTTTAACTTTTATTAATGGAATATACTCAGCTGCCCCTGAACTGGCTTTCAAAACTGTAGCAGTCAGATCACAGAATCGATTCTCATGGAAAATAACTCCATCAAATCCTGCAGACTGAGCAGTTCTGATTAATGCTCCAAAATTATGAGGGTCCTGAATCTGGTCTAGAATTAAAAACCTGGGTTTATTTAATAAAAAACCATTGCTTTGAGGCAAATCTTCTACAAACTCTTCCAGTGAAAATAATTTTATATCTTCAGCAAGTGCAACAACACCCTGGTGATTATCACTTTCTGCTATCCTGGAAATCTCTATAGCAGAAACTTCTCTAACTTTAATTCCTTCTTCTTTGGCAAGCTCTTTTATTTCATTAAGCCTATTAGCGTTCAAACTTTCCTGAAAAATTATCTCATGAATATTTCTTCCGCCAATAATAGCTTCATTTACAGGATTCCTGCCAATTATTTTAGCCATTCTTATCACCATTTAGATTATCAAAGTTCGCTATCCTCCCACAGCTTAAATCGCCTTCTGGACATATCCCCTTTGCTTCACAATCTGAGCCTGCTTTTGAAAATAATAATGGAGCAACAGCTCTTACCTGTTCTAACATACTCCTTGCGATCTCCCTTACCTCCCACTGTGCTCTTGTACAACATCTAAGAGAAAACAAATGATATAGTGATCTCGCATTATAAGAAGCAATCAGGTTAGTTTTAACTGCAGGTAAAACAAACCTTGCATCCTCTGGAGGAATACCTTTATCTAAAAGTTTATTGTATGTTTCTCTACTTTTCTCATAATGATCTTTGAAAACCGCAACTGCTTCTGGCCCTTTACTTTTAATTTTAGGAGGGATTATATAATTAAAGTTATCCTCTTTAACATATCTCTGAGATCTCTGACTATAAGCAACACCAACCCTCTGTCTAACTAATTGATGACTGGTAACTCTGCTGCAAACTATATGAAAAGAAAAGAACGTATGCTCTAAAGTCGAATAATGACCTAAATCAAGAATCTTCTTGATTAAATCAGCTTTTTTCTTCTCATCTAAACTTTCTCGAATTTCCTGATTCCCTTTTTCAGAATAACATAATCTAGCAGCTACAGCTACATTCATTTCTGGATCATCAGTATAATCTATCAATTCAGCAGATGGTTCAACTATCATCTCTCTCATCTCCAGTATATTCCCAGGTTGTACCTCTAGGAGTATCTTTTAGTCTAATATTAATCTTGTCTAAATCGTCTCTTATTTTATCAGCTAAATCGTAATAATTATTATCTCTAGCCTCTTCTCTAGCATCTATTAATATCTCCATTATCTTACTGAATTTTTCTCTATCTTCAAAACCAACAAGATCAGGCTCTAATTTAAGACCTAAAACATCAGCAAATGTTCTGAATAATCTTCTTGCTTCTTTTAAGATAAATATATTATTATCATTAGGCTTAAAATCAGAAGAATTAATAAAGCTATTTATCTCTTTAGACAAACCATGGAGCACAGAGATAGCTTTAGCTGTATTAAAATCATCATCCATAGCTTCCTCAAACTCTGTTCTATGACTTTTGATAACATCAATAAAATCTTCCTGAATAAAATCATTATCTCGATTTTTCTTATAATTATCAATAACTTTATCCAGTTGGCCTAAAGTTGAAATCAACCTTTTCAAACTTCTGCTTGAATTTTTTAGTTCTTCTATTGAAAAGTTTATAGGGCTCCTATAATGCTTGGTTAAAATATAATATCTTATCTCATCTGAAGAAAAATCTTCTAAAAGGTCTTTAGTCCAGTAGGTATTCCCAATAGATTTTGACATCTTTTCACCAGACATATCAACTGTCCCATTATGAAGCCAGTATTTTACAAAAGGTTTTTCTCCAGAATAAGCTTCAGATTGAGCTATTTCGTTCTCATGATGAGGAAAAACCAGGTCAGTACCACCACCATGAATATCGATAGAACCTCCTAAATACTTCATCGACATTGCTGAACATTCAATATGCCAGCCAGGCCAGCCCTTTCCCCAGGGGCTATCCCAGGTAGGGTCATTTTCATAACTTTTCCAGAGAGCAAAATCCATTGGGTGTTTTTTGTTTTCGTCAACTTCAACCCTTGAGCCAGCCTCCATTTCATCAACATTTCTTCCTGACAATTTACCATAATCATCAAAACTTTCTACACTGAAGTAAACATTGCCTTCAGACTCATAAGCATGACCTTTACTTATCAAAGTTTCTATAATTTCAATAATCTTATCAATATTTTCAGAAACCCTACAAAATTCATCTGGCATTTCCACATTAAGCCTTTTTAAATCATTTATATAAGCATTAGAATATTTTTCAGCAAGTTCCATTGGAGCCATACCCTCTTCTTCAGCTCTCTTGACAATTTTTTCATTTATATCAGTAAAATTCTGTATATAATTAACATCATAACCCTTATGCCTCAAATATCTTCTTATAACATCATAGTTTATTGCTCCCCGAACATGACCTATATGTGAATAATTCTGAACAGTTAAACCACAGACATACATTTTAACTTCACCAGGTTCTTGAGTCTTAAACTCCTCTTTTTGACCGGTAATGGTATTATAAACTTTCAATTTATACCTCCTACTTTATCTAAATCAACTAGTAATTAACTCCAGTGATTTATTCAACCTATTTATAATTTCTTCTTTTCCCATTATTTCGGAAAAACTAACTAGATCAGGACCAGAACTTCTCCCAGTTAAAGCAACTCGGAGAGGATGATAAAACTTTCTTCCTCCAACTCCAGTATCTTTTCTGACTTTATTAAATACAACTTTAATATTATCACTTGAAAAATCTTCAAGAGCATTTAGTTCTTTAATTAACCCATTTAGTACATTCTTTACTTCTGGATCATTTATCTCTTCTTTCGCAGCTTCAATATCTTCAAACTCAAACTCAGTAAAAAACAATTCAGTTTCTGATGATAGCTGTTCTAAATAATCCAATCCATCCCTGGTTAAATCTAATATTTTTAAAAGACGTTCTTCATCTATATCATCTTTAGAATCAATATAGCCAGCCTCAATTAAATATGGAATAGACAAATCATAAAGCCTGTTCAAATCCATCGACTGGATATACTGATTATTCATCCAGTTTAGTTTTTCTATATCAAAAACTGCCCCGCTCTTATTAACTCTAGTTAAGTCAAACTTTTTCACTATCTCATCTTTATCCATTATCTCCTCCTGGTCACCAGGAGACCAACCCAATAAAGCTAAAAAGTTAAATAAAGCTTCTGGCAGATAACCTTTACGCCTAAACTCTCCAACATAAACAGCATCATCATCAGATCTCTTCTTTAATTTAGCTTTATTTTCATCTAAAATTAATGGCAGATGAGCAAATTTAGGTAGATCAAATCCAAGCGCTTTGTAAATCATTATCTGTTTTGGAGTATTAGATAAATGATCTTCTCCTCTAATCACCTGAGATATTTTCATTAATGCATCATCTATTACAACAGCAAAATTATAAGTAGCCATACCATCTGATTTTTTAATTACGAAATCATCAAATTCTTCACTATTAAATTCAACTTCTCCTCTAATTAAATCATCAACAACTATTTTTTCATTCTCAAAAGGCATTTTGAATCTAACAACATAATCCTCAATATCTTTATCTTCTGCATCCCTGCAACGTCCATCATAATGAGGAATTTCTCCAGCTTCTTTCTGTTCATCTCTCATTTTATCGAGTTCTACCTGGCTACAATAACATTTATAGGCTTTCTCATCCTCTAACAACTGATTTATATATTTATCATATATATCTTTTCTTTCAGACTGTCTATACGGACCGTAATCGCCGCCTACACCTACGCCTTCATCGACATCAAGACCTAACCAATTAAGTTCCTTAATTATAAAATCTTCAAACTCTCTTGTTGATCTTGCAGCATCTGTATCCTCTAATCTTAAAACTAAGTCGCCATTATTTTTCCTTGCCCATATCCAGTTAAATAATGCAGTTCTTATATTACCAACATGAATTTTGCCTGTTGGGCTAGGTGGAAACCTTAATCTCAAATTTGACATTTCAATTCACCACTCCTATATAAATATTATCATATTAATTATATTACGCTGGTACCAACTGTTAACTGTTCTGTCCCATCTACTAAAGCATGGCCAAATTTACCAAAAATAGCTACTGTAACATAATCTTTTCCTCTAACAATTGCAATCTTAAATCCGCCTCCAAGGCCAGGATTTATTAATGAAAGCTGACTGTAAGCATCTTTTACCGCATTAGATACAGCCATTTTTTCTCTTGGATTCTCCTCAATTACTTCTCTAGCTATAGCTGCAACAGTGCTGCTCTCTCTTAATTTGATTGGCAACTTCTCTGCACTAGCACCTGTTTGAGTAATTGCACCTTCATAACCATATCCCTTTATTTTATCAAGCCAATATTCCTCATATTCTCTACTTCTGGTCATTGACAAATAAATAGCTGCACTCTCAGGTGTTATTTTGCTTTTATCCATATCAACATCTGTCTTATCCTGTCTTACATATCCTTCAACTATATCCTGAGCAGTAATAATACCAACTAATTTGCCATTCGAAAACACAGGCAAACCACCTATCTGATGATCAGAAATAAGTTGAGATGCTTCTTTAACTGTTGCTTTTTTGTCAATTTTAATTAAATCTCGAGAAACAAGCGGTGAAATACTAGCCTGCAAGTCTTCTTTTTCCATGAAGTCTCCATCAGTTATAATCCCAACAACTCTATCATTATTATCAGTAACTATTAATCGACCTATTTTATTAATAGCCAATAACCTTTCAGCTTCAAGTAAAGTAGAATCTTCATTTATTGTAATTGGGTTTCTCGTCATTATATCTTTAACTAACATTAATTTCACACTCCTTATTTATGTTTTCTTCTTTATTTTAAAAATAATTATTCAATCAATGTTATTGCTTGACAGGCAATCCCTTCGCCTCTACCAATAAAACCTAATTTTTCTGTCGTTGTAGCTTTAATATTAACCTGTTCACTATTAATTTTCAATACTTTTGAGATATTATTTTGCATTTTTTCTTTATAAACTGATAATTTAGGTTGTTCAGCAATAATTATAGTATCTATATTTATTATCTCAAAATTTTTTTTATCTAATAATTTTTCAACTTCTTTTAAAAGGACCAGGCTAGAAATATTTAAATATCTCTTATTGCCAGGGGGGAAATGATCACCTATATCTCCAAGGCCAGCAGCTCCTAATATTGAGTCTATTATTGAATGAATTAAAACATCTGCATCTGAATAACCTGATAAACCAAACTTGAAATCAATTTCACAACCGCCTATTATAAGAGAGGTCTCCTCATCAAATTCATGAACATCATAACCTATGCCAATTCTCAAATTATCTAAGCCCCCTCTTTTTAATTAAGTAATTTGCCTTCTCTAGATCTTCTTTAGTAGTTATTTTAAAATTTTCATAATCTCCTTCAACAATCTTTACAGGTTCACCTAATCTTTCAACAATAAGTGAATCATCATATATTTTCCCATCAATCTCTTCGACTCTCTCATAGGCTTCTCTAATGATCTTATAAGAAAAAGCCTGGGGGGTCTGGACAGCAACTAAACTATCTCTGTCCAGAGTATTAACCACCAGGCTATTATTATTTTTCACTTTAATTGTATCTTTAACTGACACCGCAGGAATAACTGAATTATAATTTTCCAATGCAGTTAATAATCTATTTAATAAATCTTTGCTTATAAAAGGTCGTGCACCATCATGAATTAAAACATAATCAGTAAATTCATTTAAATTATTTACTCCATTTTGAATTGTTTCTACCCTGGAACTACCACCAGGCAAAACATTTATATTAATATTTTTATCAAAGTATAAATCCGGTATAATATGATTTTCAGTATAATCAATATCTTTTCTATTAACCATTATATAAATATCAGTAAATATAATATCAGTATCTAAGAATGAATTTAATGTATGCCATAATAAGGGCTTATTATCTATGAGTATGTTTTGTTTTCTTTTATTCATTTTCATTCTACTACCTTTACCAGCAGATGCAACTATTAATGATAAATTCATATTATCCCTCAATCTTTTAATTTAGCAAAGATCATCCTTCCAGCAGCAGTCTGTAAAATGCTGGTAACTAGAACAGTCACTTCTTCACCAATATATTTTATTCCTTCATCAACAACAATCATAGTCCCGTCATCTAAATAACCAATTCCCTGACCGTCTTCTTTACCTTCTTTTATTACTCTTACTTCCATCTCTTCACCAGGTAAAACTACTGGCTTAACTGCATTGGCAAGTTCATTAATATTTAAAACCCTTACTCCCTGCAAATCAGCAACTTTATTCAAGTTATAATCATTAGTAACTATAATTCCTGACATAATCTTAGCTAATTTAACTAATTTACTATCAACTTCTACTATTTCCTCAAAATCCTTATTAATTATTTCGACATTTATTCCTTCATCTTTTTGCATCTGTTTTAAAATATCAAGACCACGCCGACCTCTATTTCTCTTTAAAACATCTGAAGAATCCGCTATATGTCTTAGTTCTTCCAAAATAAATTCAGGTATTATTAGTGAACCCTCTACAAAACCTGTTTTACAAATATCTGCTATCCTACCATCAATAATTACACTAGTATCTAAAATTTTATTTGCAGACAAATCAGTTGTCTCATTATAATTATTCGATAAACTTTTGCTTTGAGCAAATAAAAAATCTGTTATTAAATTCTCTTTACTAAGAGCCAAAGAAAAGCCTAAGTATGCTGAAACAACATTAATAACTATCTGGACTGGCATCCCTAGCCTGGGAATCTTAGGAATTGAAAACGCAAAATTTATCAATGCTCCAAATATCAAGCCTATAATCAAACCTATTATTCCAACTATCGTTTTTTCCCAGGTAATGCCTTTAAATCTGCTTTCAAAACTAAGAAAATAATCTAATATTTTTTCTACAATAATTGCAAAAACAAAAAAGCCGACTAAACCGCCAGCTAATATTCCAATAAACTGTGTGCTTGTGAATATTTCATTTATATTGTGAAAACCAAAAGTTAATTCATGAGAAAGTCCTAACATAACAACCAAATTATAACCAATAATAGCGCCAGCAATAGTTAGTATAAATCTTATGACTTTTTTAAACACAAATATATTCACCCCCTTTTTAATATTTATATTTCCCTACTCTTCTTCTTCAATATGGGGGTTATTATCAAAAGCATTATCAATTATATTTATTACTTCCTCTTCATCTATATCTTTTGCCAATACAAGTTCACTTATTAAAATCTGTCTGGCATTACTGAGCATTTTTTTCTCGCCTGTAGAAAGACCTTTCTCTTCGTCTCTAATTGTTAAGTCTCTCACTACTCCCCCGACTTCATAAATATCTCCAGTCTTTAACTTTTCCATATTGGCTCTATATCTTCGGTTCCAGTTTTGAGACATTTTGCTTTGATCTCCCTTAAGAAGTGCTAATATTTGATCAGCTTCTTCTTCATCAATAATTCCCCTAACACCTATTTCATCTATTTTATCAATAGGGATCATTACTCTCATATCACCAATAGGTAATTCCATAATGTAATACTGTTTTTCTTCACCTAATATTTCTTTAGTTTCAATTCCAATAATAGTTCCTGCCCCATGATTAGGATATACAATCTTATCTCCTATCTCAAATCTCAAATAGATCAGCTCCCTTTATTTGTAGGCATAAAAGTCCTAAAATAATTTTATCATCTAAAAATATCACTGTCAATTAACTATATTTATCAAATATGTCTATCTAAAAGCACCTGGTCTCTTAAGCGCCTCAAGCCTTCCCTGATAGATCTAGCTCTAACTTCTCCAATTCCATCTACATCATCCAACTCATCAGAAGTAGCATTTATCACAGCTTCAAGATTTTCAAACTCATCTATTAAATTTTCAATAACAGGCATTGGAAGCCTGGGTATTTTCCTGAGTAACCTATACCCTTTAGGAGATATAGATAAATCCATTGAATTAACACTACCACCAAGTCCTAAAGCTTTACTGATTGTTCCAGTAGCAAGCATCTCGTCAGAAGACCAATCAGTTAATTCATCCAATAACTCTTCTGCATCTGGCTCCTCATCCTCATAATCAATATAATCTCTAATTAAAAGTATCGTTTCCTGCCTCACGTTGGTAACCAGTTCCTCTAGTTGCATTTTTACTAGTCTTCCTTCTGACCCTAGTTCAGTGATATATTTTTCAATTTCATTTTGAATTTTAAGAACCATTTCAGCTCTCTGAATTACAGTCACAACATCAGCTATAGTTACTAAATCTTCAAATTCAAGAGCACTAAGATTTGTTAATGATTGATCCAAAACAGATCTATATTTATCAAGAGTTTGAACAGCCTGATTAGCTTTAGATAAAACCACTCTTATATCTTCTAAAACCCTTTTTACACTATCTTTATATAAAGTTATTACATCTCGCCTTTGAGAAATAGAAACAACTAATTCTCCTGTCTGTTTGGCGACCCTTTCTGCAGTCCGATGTCTTGTTCCAGTTTCTTGTGAGGAAATATTATTATCAGGTACCAATTGGGCATTTGCAACAAGAATCTTATCAGCCTGTTTATTTAATATTATTGCTCCATCCATTTTTGCTAATTCATATAATCTAGCAGGAGTAAGATCAGCATTTATATTAAAACCACCATCAACAGTACTCATTATATCTTCATTATCTCCTACTACAATTAAGCCTCCTGTTTTAGCCCTGAGAATGTTTTCTAAACCTTCCCTAAAGACTGTACCAGGTGCTATTATATGTAGAGCATCGTACATAATGTCATCGCCTCTATCCATTTGGCCACCTCCTTAACTAAAAATTATTTTTAATAAGACTAAATAATTCATTTACATTAGAAATAGGATGAAAATCAATATTTTTAAAAGACTTATCTTTTATATTGCCTTTTGGTAAAACCACCTGACTAAAATCCATCTTTTTTGCCTCTTTAATTCTATTATTATCAGCCTGAACAGATCTAACTTCACCACTTAAACCTATTTCCCCGAAAAATACTACATTAGATGGTATATTATAATCTAAATAACTAGAAATGATAGCGGCAGCTAAAGCCAGATCAAGAGCAGGCTCTTTAACATTTAATCCACCGACAATATTAAAGTGAACATCTCTTTCAGACAGATTCAATCCTAGTCTTTTCTCTAAAACTGCCAAAATTAAATTAGCTCTACCTCTATCAATCCCTGAAGCAATCCTCTGAGGATTACCATAATTACTAGAAGCAACTAATGCTTGCAGTTCTACTAATATAACCCTATTTCCTTCAGAAATAGGAACCACAGTAGAACCAGATGAATTTATTGGCCTCTCTCTCAAAAATAAGTTGGAAGGGTTTGCAACCTCCCCTAAACCATCTCCATCCATTGAAAAGACACCGACCTCTTCAACTGAACCGAATCTATTTTTATGTCCCTTTAACAATCTATAATTATTGCTTTCGCCACTAAGATATAAAACAGTATCTACCATATGCTCCATTAATTTAGGTCCTGCTATCTGACCTTTTTTGGTAACATGACCGATAATAATAACTGGGACATTCTCCCTTTTAGCAAAACTCATAAAAGAAGAAGTTACTTCTCTAATCTGAACAGTACTCCCAGGCGAAGAATCATATTGAGAATCATATATTGTTTGGATTGAATCAGCTATTACAAGATCATAATCAGAGCCACGCAAATGTTCATGAATACTATTTATATCAGTTATAGACATGATAAAAATATTTTCATTAAATGCCTTAAGCCTTTTTGCTCTAATTGAAATTTGATTTACTGATTCTTCACCA
>SLSL01000285.1 GCA_007130465.1 Halanaerobiaceae bacterium
TGAGATTGAGCCTCTAGTCTATAAGCTAAAGCAGATTAGAGATGAGAGCCTGCTTGGTCCTTCAACTGAGTCTATTGTCATTGAGGCCAGAAAGCGGGGAATACCTCATATTAGGTTGAATGAATATAGCTATGTCCAGCTTGGCCACGGTCGCTATCAGCGAAGGATCCAGGCCACAATGATGGACAGCACTTCAGCTTTAGGTGCTGAAATTGCTGATGACAAGGAATATACCAAACAGATACTGGCTGAGATAGGGATTCCTGTACCTGAAGGCATCTCTGTAGACAATCTTACCGAGGCCAGATCAGCTGCTGCTGAATTAGGCTATCCAGTGGTAGTTAAGCCCCTTGTTGGTAATCATGGCCGGGGTATTAGTATTGATATTCAGGATGAAGAGGAACTGGAAGCTTCTTACAAGATGGCTCATAAGATTTGTGATGATGTTCTAATAGAAAAACTTCTGGTTGGCAATGATTTTAGGATTTTAGTGATCAATGGCAAGTTTGTAGCAGCAGCCAAAAGAGAGCCGGCTTTTGTAATCGGTGATGGCAGCTCTACAGTTCAGGATTTGATAGACGAAACTAATAATGATCCTAATCGAGGCATTGGCCATGAGAAAAATCTGACCAGAATAACAATAGATAACATGACAGAAAGGATTCTTGCAGGTAAAGACTTATCCCTTGAGACTGTATTACCAGAAGGAGAGAAACTATATATTAAATCAACAGCCAACCTCAGTTCTGGAGGAACTGCTGTAAATGTGACTGAGAATGTTCATCCTCTGGTTAAATTGATGGCCGAGAGAATCGCCAGAATAATTGGCCTGGATGTTATCGGGATTGATATTGTAGCTCCGACATTACAGGAGCCTCTCCAGAAAAATATAGGTGGAGTAGTGGAAGTTAATGCGGCTCCAGGATTTAGAATGCATCTTGACCCGACTGAAGGCCAGCCTATTAATGTTGGAGTCCCAGTAGTCGATATGCTCTTCCCACCTGGCGCTTATCAACCAGTACCTATTGTTGCTGTTACCGGAACCAATGGTAAAACGACTACCGCCAGGCTGATTGCTCATATCCTGGGCTTAAGCGGAAATACTGTCGGTATGACTTCTACTGATGCTGTGGTTATTGATAATATTCCGGTCTTAGAGGGAGATTTCAGTGGCCCAGCCGGAGCCAGGGCTGTTTTGACAGATGCAACAATCGATCATGCTGTTTTGGAAGTTGCCAGAGGTGGGATCTTACGCCGTGGTTTAGGTTATTCCCGGGCTGATATAGGAGTCCTGCTTAATGTCAGCTCTGATCATCTTGGTGAAGGCGGAATAGATACCTTGGAAGACCTGGCCAGGCTTAAATCGACGGTTATTGAAGCAGTAAAACCTGATGGCCATGCAGTTATCAATGCCGATGATCCCCGGGTTCTTGCCTGCAAGGAAAATACCAGTGCAAATCCAGTCTTATTTTCGATTAACCCAGAGAACCCTGCCCTCCAGGAAAATCTGGATAAAGGCAATATGAATATTGTCTATCAGAATGGGAGTATAGTTATTAAAAAAGAAGGCTGGGAATCAATAGTTGCCAGTGCTGCAGAGATCCCAATAACCTTTGGCGGCAAGGCTATCTTTAATATTAAAAACGTTCTGGCCGCTGTGGCAGCCGTCTCTGCATTAGGCTTAAATGCCAAACAAATCAGGGCAGGCCTGGTTAGTTTTAGTGCATCTCTCGGTCAATCCCCTGGCAGAATGAATATCATCGAGATTGAAGATTTCAAAGTTGTTATCGATTATGGCCATAATATTGGAGCAATAAAAGCTACTGGTGACTTTATAAAAAGCCTCTCTTCCGGCAGGATAATCAGAATGGCTTCAGGTACAGGCAACCGGAGAGATGAAGATATTATTGAATTTGGCCAGACATTAGCTCAGTATTATGATCATATAATTATCTCAGATCCAGATCCCAGAAATAGAAAAGTAGGCGAAACAGCAGAATTGGTTCGCCAGGGCCTCCTGGATGGTGGTTTTAAGGATGAGAGAATAGATATTATCTTTGATGAGCAGGAAGCAACTCAGGTTGCCCTGGACATGGCTAAAGCAGATGATGTAATTGTTCTGCAGGCAGATAATATAGACCAGGTTATCAGTGATGTGCTGGCTGTTAAAAACAGATCAGAAAGTAAATTACTAAATTAAAATAATGGAGGCAATAAATGAGTGTGAAATTGGAAATCAAAGAAGTAAAGACAGCCGCCGGGTTACAAGAATTCTGGGCATTATTTAAAGACTATATTAATGAACTTGCTGAAAATGCAACACATGGCGAGGAGTTTGATAAAAACTACTTCTTTTCTGAAGAATATAAAAATATGATAGAAAAATTAAATACCAGGGAGAATAATCCACTGAAACTCCTCTTTTTCAAGGTACAAGGAAAAGTAATCGGCTTTATAATGTACTGCACTTATTTTGATGAGGATGGTAAATCGTTGCTGGCAGAATTTTATATCTGCCCTGATAAGCGAAATTCAGGCTATGGCAAGAAGGCATACA
>SLSL01000274.1 GCA_007130465.1 Halanaerobiaceae bacterium
TTATAAAGGAGCTACTACTATGACAGAAGAAACTCTTATTACTGAAGAAGGTTATGAAAATTTAGAGGAAGAGTTGGAACATTTAGTTAAGATTGAAAGAAGAGAAATTGCTAAAAGGATTAAGACTGCCAGAGATTTTGGTGATATAAGCGAGAACTCAGAATATGATGAAGCTAAAAATGAACAGGCTTTTATTGAAGGCCGGATTAAAAAGATTGAAAAGACTCTGGCTAATGCGCGAGTGATTAAAAAGGATGAAATTGATGAGCATACAGTTAATTTAGGTACTACAGTTGAGCTTAAAGATTTGGATGATAATAAGGTTTTTAATTATAAAATTGTTGGTTCAGCTGAAGCTGATCCTTTAGAATGCAAAATATCCAATGAATCTCCAATCGGAAAGGCAATTTTAGGTAAGAGTATTGATGATGAGGTTGAGGTTCAAACTCCAGGAGGAGTTACAAGATATAAAATTTTATCAATCAAAATTAATTAGGGAGTGCTATAGATGGAAGATTTAAATGAAGTTAATAAATTAATTGCTGAAAGGCTTAATCATTTAGAGGAGTTAAAGGAGTCAGGAATTGATCCCTTTGGTTCTAAATATGAGGTTGAAAATAAAGCAGAAGATATTTTGGATAATTTTGAGGAATATGAGGATGAAAAAGTTAAATTAGCTGGAAGGTTAATGGCAATCAGGACTCATGGGAAAGCTAGTTTTGCTGATATTCAGGATGTAACAGGAAGAATCCAGTTATTTTTGAAATATAATTTGCTTGGTGAAGAGAAATATGAGCTTTTTCAGGACCTTGATATTGGAGATATAATCGGAGTTGAAGGTGAGGTATTCAAGACTAATAGAGGCGAGATTTCTATTAGAGTTACTGATTTTGAGTTCTTAACTAAATCATTAAGGCCCTTGCCTGAGAAATTTCATGGGTTAAAGGATAAAGAATTGAGATACCGTCAAAGGTATTTAGATTTAATCGTTAATCCTGAAGTTAAGGATACTTTTATTAAGAGGAGTCAGATTATTAGTTATATTAGGTCTTATCTTGAAGAAAAAGGGTTTCTTGAAGTTGAGACTCCAATGATGCATCGGATAGCTGGTGGTGCAACTGCAAGACCATTTGTGACCCATCATAATGCCCTGGATATAGATTTATATTTAAGAATAGCTCCTGAATTATATTTAAAGAGGCTAATTGTTGGTGGTTTAGAGAAAGTTTTTGAAATTAACCGTAATTTCAGAAATGAAGGGATGTCTTACAAACATAATCCTGAGTTTACTATGCTTGAACTTTATCAGGCTCATGCTGACTATCATGATATGATGGAATTGACAGAAGATATGGTTAGTTATATTTCTGAAAAAGTTTTAGGAACTACTAATATTGTCTATGAAGAGACAGAAATAGATCTCTCTGCTCCCTGGGAGAGGATGACAATGGTGGAAGCTGTTAAGGAGTATACTGGAGTTGATTTTGCAGAGATTGCTGATGATGAGGAGGCAATTACTGAAGCCAAAAATTTAGGAATTGAGATTGAAGATCCTTTAAGTAAAGGCGAAGTTCTTAACCTAATCTTTGAAGAGAGGGTAGAAGATAAGTTAATCCAGCCAGTCTTTATTTATGATTATCCAATTGAGGTTTCACCACTTGCTAAAAAAATTGAAGATAACCCTGAATTTACTTATAGATTTGAGCCATTTATATATGGTAGAGAGATAGGTAATGCATTTACTGAGTTGAATGATCCTCTAGACCAAAAAGAACGTTTTGCTGATCAGGCTTCTAAGAGAGAGGCTGGGGATGATGAGGCCCAGATGATGGATGAAGATTATGTTAAAGCTCTAGAATACGGTATGCCCCCTACAGGCGGATTAGGGATTGGCATAGATAGATTGGTTATGTTTTTAACTGATTCATCTTCAATTAAAGATGTAATATTATTTCCAACTATGAGACCAGAGAATTAAGATATTTAAAATTATAATAAATAAGGTCTACTTCTTTTAAATGAGGGGTAGATCTATTATTTTATAAGGGGTGGTTTATATATGTTTGAGTTACAAGTCAAGAGCAAAAGCAGGTCTGAATTAATAGATATAACAGCTCAGATAGAAAAATTGCTAGGAGAAAAAGGTTTAGAGGATTCTTTTGTTTATATTTTCTGTCCTCATACTACTGCTGGTCTTGTAATTAATGAAGGCCATGATGAAAATGTGTCCAGGGACTTTATTGATATTATGAATGATTTAATTCCCTGGAATAATAATTATAAACATCTTGAAGGCAATTCGGCAGCTCATATTAAAAGTATCTTAACTGGCTGCAGCCTGAACTTATATTATGGTGATAATAAATTGGATTTGGGCAGGTGGCAGCGGGTGTTTTTAGCTGAATTTGATGGTCCAAGAAAAAGAACTATAAAAATCCGAGAAAAGTCTTGACAGTTAATAAAGATGATGTTAGTATAGTAAATGTCGCTTGAAAAAAAGTAAAAGAGGCGAAAAAAACTTTCAAATAGGCCTTGACGAAAAGCGGTAGAA
>SLSL01000027.1 GCA_007130465.1 Halanaerobiaceae bacterium
AAATTATTTTTCTAGAATCTTTAGGTAATAATTGTTATTAATAATTCTGCTATATATAGCCCTTAATTCTTTCTTATTTAATAAATCATACAACTCTTTAGGTGCCAGCCTATGCTCTATTCCAGGCCCTTCTTCAGTCTCTTTTTTCCTCCACTCAATAATTATAAGGCGACCTCCCTCTGAGAGCCACTCAAGATAATCATCTAAAAAACTTTCCAGTTCAGGAACTTCATGAAGAATATTTGCCATTATTATAAAATCTGCCTTTGAGTTAATCTGGTCCTTTATTTCAGAAAAATCAATCCCCTCTTCTGAAACTTTAAATGTTTTAATATTATTAATATCAAGTTCTTCAACCCTTGAATTTAAAGCATCCAACATCTCTTGAGAAAGGTCAAAACCAAAGACCGAACCACTACTACCAACAATTTCAGCAGCAGGCAAAGCAAAAAACCCATTGCCACATCCTACATCAAATACTGACATTCCATTTTTTAAGCCTGCAGCATTTAATAATTTTTCTGGTTCAAATATCTTTTTTCTTTCATCTGATATTAATTTATCTTTATTTTCAGGATTAAAAATATGAGCCATCTCTATCACCTCTAACTTTCTATGAATTTTCTGAATAATTACATTTTATTGTTTTAATTATACTATAAACTAATGAAAGATTAAAATTTTTTCAGTATATACACACAATTTACTCATTAATTCTATTAGAAAGTCTACTAAACTAAATTTACCCTGGATATTAAATATTCATCCAGGAAAAGACTCATATTATATTTAAGCTATTTCATCTATTAATTCCGGGATGATTTCTTTCAAATCACCGATAATGCCATAATCACAGATGTCAAAAATAGGGGCTTCTGGATCTTTATTAATAGCTATTATATAATCTGAGTTTTGCATTCCGGCTTTATGTTGAATTGCACCAGAAATACCACAGGCAATATATAAAGTCGGCTTTACTGTTTTCCCAGTCTGACCAACCTGATGTTCTTTTTGGATCCAGCCTTCATCAACAACTGCTCTTGATGCACCAACTTCTCCATCTACAATTTTAGCAAGTTTTTCTATTAAATTAAAATTCTCAGGACAGCCAACACCTCTACCGCCGGCTACAATAGTATTTGCATTCTCTAAATTAACTGATGCTTTAGGCTCTTTAATTATATTTTTAATTTTAGTAATCATATTTTTTTCTTCTATCTCAGGCTGAAGCTTAATTATTTCTCCAGTTCGATTACTATCTTCTTCTAATTCCATCATAACGCCTGGTCTAACTGTAGCCATCTGAGGGCGATGTTCTGGGCAAACAATTGTCGCCATTAAATTACCGCCAAAGGCTGGTCTGGTTTGAAGAAGTATTTCTTCCTTTGAATCTATATCAAGTTCAGTGCAATCTGCTGTCAAACCGGTATCAAGTCTTGCTGCTAACCTGGGACCAAGAGCTCTCCCATTATTTGTAGCTCCTAATAAAACTATTTCCGGCTTTTCTTCTTCTATTAAATCAGAAATCACCTGGGTATATGGTTCAGTTCTATAATTTTCAAGTTTGCTATTTTCTAAAAGATAGACTTTATCAGCACCTCTAGCAATTAATTTTTCAGCCTGGCCTGATAAATTATTGCCTGTTAAAACAGCAGTAATTTCGGCCTCTTTCTTTTCAGCTAATTTTCTAGCCTCGCCCAATAATTCAATTGAGACATTTAATAACTCTCCCTCTCTCTGTTCAGCCAGAACCCATATACCTTCATATTGATTTAGGTATGAGCTGTCTTTTTGAGAGTTGGTTATTAATTCGATTGCTTCAAAATTACAGTAATCAATACAGACACCACATAATGTACATTTCTCTTCATCAACTATTGCTAAATTTTCTCTCATATATAATGCATTATATGGACATTTATCTATACAGGCTTCACAGCCAACACAATTTTTATCAATTATTTTAAGCATCCAAAATCCTCCTATATTACTTTCTCTTGTTTCAGGTTATTTACTAATAATTTTACAGCACTCTGGGTTTTTGAATCATATATTTCTCCCTTTTTTTCATGGGTTGGCACAAAGGTATTGGCAACCTGGGTCGGAGAAGCATCAAGTCCTAATTTATTTTCATCAAGTTCAATATCATCTTTGGTCCAATTTATTATTTTATCCTGATTATATATTTCAATAATCCTTTTAATACTTGGATATCTTGGCTGATTTATTGTATTTAAAATTGTTACTAGAGCCGGTAGCTCTGTCTCTAATTCCATTGAGCCATCTTCTATAGCTCTACTGACAGATATTTTAGTATTATTGATTTCCAGTGATTTAACATATGTTAACTGGGGTAAATCTAAGTTTTCAGCTATCTGCGGGCCTACCTGAGCTGTATCTCCATCAATTGCCTGACGACCGCATAATATTAAGTCAACATCTCCAAGCTCTTTGATAGCCTGGGATAAAGTATAAGCTGTTGCCCAGGTATCAGAACCGGCAAATGCTATATCTGATAATAGGATAACCTGGTCAGCCC
>SLSL01000069.1 GCA_007130465.1 Halanaerobiaceae bacterium
ACATCAAAAGCCTCAGAGTCAACTCTCAAAGGAATATCAGCAAATTCTGCCTCAAAAACTAACACATACCCTTCACCAACCTGATCAATAACCAGGTCATCAAAGGTTGCGATACCATTTTCATCAGTGGTCTGAACCATTGTACCATCTAAATCAAGATCAGATTCAATACTCACTGTAACTTCAACACCTTCAACTGGTCCCTGATTATTACTTATAATTACAGCCGGTGGACCTTCAATATTTTCTCCAACAACTGTATTACCAGGCTGAGTTTCCATAACCATTTCCAAACCTTCAGCACCAACATCACCAGTCTCCAGTTCTCCAAATGATGGTGTAATTCTTGTGTTATCTTCATACATAACTAATATTGTTTCCCTGCTGGTAGCATTCTCATCAAAATCCCAACCAAGAAACTCCCAGCCATCAGCTGGTTCAACAACTAACCTGACATCGCTACCAACCTTAAAAAGCTCGCTCTCCTCAGAGCCAAGCTTAGTTCCATTAGCAGTTATCGAGTGCAATTCACTATTAAATTCACCTATCGTTAAAGCCGCTCTCTGCTTAGCAAGCTCCTCAGCAACAGGGTTACTTGAGGTACAACCAGCCAGTACAGCGACTATAAGAACCAACGAAGCCATAAAAATAATTAATTTATATTTTTTCAAAATAATCTCCTCCATTCTCTATTAAATTAAAACTTAAAGCTCATTTGTAAACCAACCTCAAAACCATTGTCTTTATAGGTTAAATTCCCTTCACTATTGGGCCTGCCATAACGGAGCCCTACTCTTCCTCCCAGGCTTATATTCTGCTCTTCGAAAAGATAAGCTCCCTGAAGAGCAATTTTACCCCCTGGCGCCCAGAAACTATCTTCATAATAAAAGTCGCCAATTCTATCTCTCATGGTAAAACTTGATCTATATACTCCAATCCCACTAATAAGATCAATATATGCTGGAAAACCATCTTCAGGATCTTTAAGCCTATAGGCTTTATTAAACAAAAAACCCATATTCGACACTGTAATACTTACATCATCTTTGCTCATCTCAACTGTATTAATCCAATCAAATTCAACACCTAAAGCCATATTCTCATATTCTTCAGCACTAAACCAGTGAAGAGCACCTACATAAAGACCAATCCCACTATTAACTGTCTGATCTATATCATAATAATCACCAAACTCATCCAAATCTTCAATATCATCATAAAACTTATCCATCAACAGAAAAGTAAAATCTTCAGAATTAATATTAAAGGTATTATAACTAACTCCGAAATAAGGAATTATCTCACCATAACCTGTATCAAGTATTTGAGCGTTTACCTGACCCCCAAAAATCAAAAAGGCCACCAATAAAAAAATTAAACCACTTACATGTTTTTTCTTCAATTTACTCGCCTCCTCATAAAATTAAAATTCCAACTCCACGTTATCAACATATCCTGGACTCATCTATTCATTTCAGATTTAACCTTCTTGTAATCCCAAACAAGACCACTTCTATTAAATATATCAATCCAGACCGATTGCTGATTTAAATTATACATACTATAAAAAAAGTAATTAACCCGTTCTATTAATAATTTCAACTTATCTTCCCTAATATTATTAACTAAAATCAAAAAATTATTACCTTCATATTTAGATGCTACATCACCGGAACGCAATTTATTATTTAAAATAGATATAATTCTATCTGAAATCATTTCCAATTCATCCTCGCTCAAACCTTCTCCAATAACTCTTAAGTACAGCAAGTATGCTGATGGCCTACTCCTTTTTGCCCTTTTCTTTTCGAGGTTATAAGCCATCTTAAAAGTATCTATATCAGAAATATAGACATTGTTATCCTTCCTGGTATTCAGCTTCTCCATGATAGGTTTTATTTCTTTCAAAGTAGCTTTCTCCATTTTTACACCCCATTTATAAGAGAGCCAAATTTATTTATATTTATAATTGAATTATATATATTCAAACGGAAAAAGTGAATGATTCTAGAATGACATAAAAACTTATTGCATAAAAAAAAGAGCCTGCAGGAAATTAATCCTACAGACTCTGCAGCCGCAATATTAAATTAACAATTTAATCCCCTAGCTTAAAACTTCTTTCCTCCAGCCTTACACCCTCTGGCATGCCATACCTGGCAATAAAAACATTCTCAATCCGATCAATTACAAGTTTAACTTCCTCTTCTTCTATATCTAATAACAGAATTATAAAATGACGTTCATCCCATCGGCAGACAATATCTCCGCTTCTCAAATGGCGAATTAAAAGATCAAGCATTTTATCCTCTAATTTTTCAGTATCTTCAAATCCATCCTCAGAGACCAGCCTGATATGAACTACCATCCTAGGCATCCCGGTTCTCTCTGTTCTATGTTTTTCTAAATTATATAATTTTATAAAATTTTCTGGATCTGTTAAATAAGCCAGACCCTTACGATTGCTATTATTTATTTCATCTAAAACATCCTGAAGAGATTCACTCCTATTCGCATTAAGATTATTAGCCATCCCCT
>SLSL01000058.1 GCA_007130465.1 Halanaerobiaceae bacterium
GAGATTTAATCTAAGGGAGGGTTTAAAATGATATCAAATAAGGTGCTTCTGGCAACTGACTTTTCAGAGACTGCTGAAAAATTAATTAACTGTCTGGATGAGCTAAAAGGACTGGGAATCAATGAAGTTATTTTAACCCATGTAATTAATGTTCATCGCTCAAAGATAGTTAATCTTGAGCAGTTAAAAGAATCTAATAGAGAAAAGTTAGAGAAAGTAAAGGAAAAAATAGAAGCCAAGGGTTTTAAGGTAACGATTAAGATTCCAGTTGGTTTTCCTGCCTCTGAAATTGACAAAGCAGCCAGGGAGGAAAATGCAGCTTTGATACTGGTGGCTTCCCATGGTGAAGGTTTTATTAAAAAAGTCTTTTTAGGAAGCACAACCTATGATCTAATCAGGAAGTCAAAGAGGCCGGTTTTAGTAGAAAAATATGAAAATATTGAAGGTGAAGCCCAGGTTGCCTGTTCAAGAAAATTTAATAAAATTTTAGTACCAATAGATTTTTCTGATTCTTCAAAGGCGGCTATTGAATTTCTGAGAGAGATAGACGAGAATAATTTTGAAGAGTTGATCCTTTTAAATGTCATAGAAAGCAGTAGATCAAGTGAAAACTTAGAAAAAGAAAAAACTCGAGCAGAAGTCAAATTAAAAGAGATTGCCAAAAAAATAAAAAAGAGTGGTTCAGTTGATAATATAACTATCAAAGTTGCTGAAGGTGCTGCTTCTAATAATATAATTGAAATGGCTCAGGAAGAAAATGTCGGTTTGATTTTAATGCCCCGAACAGGTAGAGGTAATATTAAAGAACTGCTTCTAGGTAGCACTTCTGATCGAGTTGCTAAAGAATCGCCAATACCGGTCCTTTTGATATCCTATTAAGCTAAAATTTGCTTTAACCAGAGAATAAATCATGAATAAATGTTATTTTGTTGAGATTATTGAAAGCGAGGATTAAATAGTTATGGAAGTGCAATACCGAGAATTAAGAGAAGAAGACTATTCTGAGGTGAAAAAGCTGATCAATGATTTAGAAAAGTTTGATCAGATTATTCCTGATGATTATTATGTTGATAAGATTCTCTCGTTATATCTTAATAAAACCCTGGCAGAATGCAGCAGCTGTCAGGTGGCAAGTTATAATGGTGAGATTGTAGGATTGATTTTTCTTTCTGCTGAGAACGATAGGAATAGTTATAATCCAATCACAAATAGAATTAGGGCGTTTCTGGATTTATTTAAGTTACTTATATCCAGTTCTGAATATAGAAAACTTTTAAAAGCTTATAAAGAGGGGATATTTGATGTATATGATCAGCTTCTTAATGGCAAAGAGGACCATTATCAGGGAGAGATTAAGCTTTTTATAGTCTCGCCAGATCATCAGGGTCTTCATATTGGTACTGGTTTGCTGGAGAGGGCTTTTGAGTATTTTAGAGAGCAGGAGGCAAGCAGGATTTATCTATTTACTGATACTGATTGCAACTATGGTTATTATGATCATAAAGGTTTTTTGCAGGCAGGAACAAAGGAGTCGGTTTTAAAGCTTCCTGATGGTGCCAGGGATCTTACTATATTTTTATATGAGTATGATTTATAATTTAATCTGATAGGATGATAATGTTTGGAATCCAGTTTATTATAGGCTGGATTTTTTTATTTTGTTAATTATATTATAAGCGAATCGGGAGTGGGTTGGTACTGGGTTGGTACTGGGTTGGTACTGGGTTGGTACTGGGGTGATACCGGGGAGGTATTGGAGCAAAGGTGGAGAAATTATTTATATATTATAGTTTATATAAAAAAGCACCCTGCTAATCAGGGTGCTTTTGGAATAGGGGGTAAAGCCAGGATTAATTATTCTTTAAAGAAGGATCAAAGATATCTCTTAATCCATCTCCTAATAGGTTAAAGCCTAAGACAGTAAAGACTATGGCCAGCCCTGGGTAGAGACTTAAATGAGGGGCTGAACGGATAGATTGCCTGGCCATGGCCAGAGTTCTACCCCAGCTAATCATCGGTGGCTGGGCGCCTAAACCTAGAAAGCTTAAGGCTGCTTCAACAACTATGGCAGTACCTAAACCTAAACTGGCGACAACTAAAATTGGGGCAAAGGAGTTAATTAAAATATGTTTAAAGACGATTCTAAAATGCGAGGCCCCTAATGCTCTGGCGGCCTGAACATATTCAGTCTCTTTAAGACTTATGACCATACTTCTTGTAATTCTGGCCATCTGAGGTATTCTAACAATTGCAATTGCTATCATGGCATTGACCACTCCAGGCCCTAATGAAGCAACAATTGCAATTGCCAGCAGGATGGCTGGAAAAGATAGAATAACATCCATTAGCCTCATTATAAAAGTATCGAATTTTCCTCCTAAATAGCCGGCCATAGCTCCAAAGGAGACTCCTAAAATTAAAGAAGTAAAGGTTGCTATGCTGGCAATTAAAAGGGAAATTCTGGTTCCCATGATGATTCTGCTTAAAACACACCTGCCCATATCATCAGTTCCTAGAATATATTGAGAATCAGCTC
>SLSL01000249.1 GCA_007130465.1 Halanaerobiaceae bacterium
AAAAGATCAAAAAGAACCGGTTCGTGTGAGAATATTTGCTCAAGTTCGGCTTTAAGGTCTGGGTCCGGGTGTTTCTGTTTATCTCCGGTGACAAGGTCGCCGGCTTGATTCAATGCCTCAATTAAGACCGGAATTAAATTTTTAGCGTGTTCTCTTTTGGCCAGAGAGGGAAAAACCCCACCGTATGGTTTATGGAGGTCGATCTGTGAAAGGAGCGCATTACCTAAGATCTTAAACTTAGGTTGTTTTGTCTCCCCCTCTGCTTTGATCAGAGAGATGGCGGTTTCATCGCAAGATGTTTCTATAGCCAGGATCTTCATAGATATGATTAAACTCCCACGATCGCGGGAGTGTTTTTCGGGTGCGCGCGCCAGGACTTGAACCTGGGGCCTTTCCCACGTCAAGGGAACGCTCTAGCCAACTGAGCTACGCGCGCTTGGCTTGATAATAATTTATCAGAAAAATAATCTTTTA
Source organism: Halanaerobiaceae bacterium (assembly GCA_007130465.1). GTDB lineage: Bacteria > Bacillota > Halanaerobiia > Halanaerobiales > Halarsenatibacteraceae > Halonatronomonas. Next base: position 475 of record SLSL01000249.1, read on the forward strand.
TCAGCTCTTCAATCTTAAAGTTTTCTCCGAGGATCAAAGTGTTCAAGGTCATCTTATCAGGCTTAATATCATTATTTATCTGTTCAAAAATATTGTCAATAAAAATATTAATTATTTGATTTAATGATTCTATATCAAGATATAAACCTAACTTATTATCATTATTTAAAAGTTCTCCAAAAAGCCTAGCTAAATTATCTATAATTAATTCTTCATCTATTACTTCCATGAAACTATCTTTTAAAAACTTATAAATTTCATCTGAATCAAATTTTAACTCATTTAATTCTTCTGTAAATATTTCAATATTTTCTCTAATTATACTTTCAAAGTTATCCGTAAGCAATTCTGATAATTTTTTTGCAAAGTTTTTACTTGAAAGCTTAAAAATTGCCCTTATTTTTCTATAATTATTTTCCATCAAATTATCTTTAAAAATTTCTTGATATTCTTCTCTATCTTCTTTTAATAATCTATTTATGCGATATGGTTCCAACAATTCATCCTGAACAAAATCACCTAAAGTCTCAGCAAACCTATCCTGATTTCTTGCAAATAATCCAGGTGTAAATGGCAGCCTTTTACCAGCTAATTCAACGGAATTATATGGCTTAAAAATCATCCAGATAGCTATAACATTAGTTATGAAACCAACAAAGCCAAATAATAACATAGCTGGCAAGATAGAAGTAATACCTACTCCAGAAAAAAGACCTTCACCGAAAAGATTTAACATTAAACCAGCTAACCCTCCAAGCATACCCCCAAAATAACTTAGAGGTTTTAATTCTTTCCCCATAAAACCCTCAACGACCTCTCTCATATCTTCTGTAGATAAATCTATTAAGTTATCAGATACAACCTGGCTTATTTTGCCTGATAATAATTCATCAAGGTTGTTTTCTACTATATCAATAATTGAAGCGGCCATTTTATCGGCAAGTTGAGAATATCTATTTTTTATATTTATTTCACCTATAATATTATTTATTTCTTCTGAACTATATTTATTAAAAACATTTTTGATTTTTTTGTTTAAATGATTACTAATATTTTTCGATAGTTTTTGATAATTCCTATCTGATATTATTATGCCTAAATTATATCTACCTAATTTTTCATATAAATTAAAACTCAAATCTGAAACATTTTTATCTGTTAAAATTTCATTAAAATCAACATTTAGAATTATAGTCTCAAACCACTTTAGAATATCTAAATCATCCAGGGTTTTAGCTAAAAATACTTTGAATCTTTCACCAGAAAAAAAGCCGACTGTCAGATTAATTAGCAGATCATCCAATTCTTTAATTAGAATTTGGAGTGGGGCAGGGCCTAAAATATCCTTTAAAGATAAACTTGTATACTTTTTACTAGAAGATTTATTTTTAAACCATTTATAAGTTACATTAAGTATTTTATCATACCAATCACCAGCATCTCCTAATTCTAAATCATCAAATCTACTAACATACCAGCCTAATTCTCTATTTGATAAAACTTCTTTAATTTTTTCTGCTAATTCAAAGGCTATTTTTTCTAAATTATCATCTTCAGTAAATGATTTTATTAATCTACCAACCAAACCATATCTAGAAGCTACTTTTCCTGATAGAGCTTTATATAAAACCTGTTTTAAATTATTTCTTAATCCTCTATTACTTTCTAAAATTTCTCCAATAGTTTCATCAACTAAATCTTCCAACTCACCTTTATGATCCTGCAACCAATTTAAAAACTCATAAATCAAAACAGGCAATTCACTGGCTAACAGAGGAGTTACTTCTTGCTCCCATGTTTCACCAAATAATTCTGGTAGTGTTAGATTAACTTTTTTAAAAGAATTAATAAGAGCAGAACCAACTTCAATACCTAAATATTTACCAGCAGGACTTACTAGAAATTCATAAATATTATCGAATATTCCTAAATCAGAATTTACTGTTTTCGCTTCAAACCCTCTGATTATTTGATTTAATGGTTTATCATAAATTTCAGCTAATCTATTCTCTATTAAATCTTTAATACCTGATTTCTCCA